>JASHUR010000048.1 GCA_030039895.1 Acidobacteriaceae bacterium
TCCTCCACCGCCGGGAGCTGCATCGCAAGCAGCCGGTTCAGCACCTCCACCAGCTTGTGCGTCGCGCTGTCTCCCAGCTCTGGATACGCCGAGTGCGCCATCTTCCCCTTTGCGGTCAGCCGCACCCGCAGCGTCCCCTTCGAAGCTAGCGCCAGCCGATTGTCAGTAGGCTCCCCATTAATCAGATACCGGCTACCCTTGGCATGCGCATTCGCCACCTTCGCCCCAGCCGAGTCGCGCTCTTCGCCCGCAACAAACAGCAGCCCCACGCGCGTTCCCTCCGCGCGCAACCTCTCCGCTGCCACAATCTGCGCAGCCATAATGCCCTTGGCGTCGCATGCCCCGCGCCCGTAGATAAATTCCTCATCCTCTGATGACTTGAAATATGGCGGCACAGTGTCCATATGCGTCGAGAACACCACATCCGGAACCTCGCCTGCCTTCCCCGCGTACACATTCAGGCGTTCGCTCTTGCTCTTGCTGCCTGATGGCTGCGGTACCGGCATCGTTTCCACGGCAAAGCCGCGCTCTGCCAGAAAACCCTCGATAAACCGCCCTGCCTCGCCCTCGTTATACGTCGTCGATTCGATATCCACCAGTCGTCGCGTCAGCGCAACCGCATCCAGGGCAGGCAGTGCTTCGGAGGGAACGGCAGGGCTCGCGGAATCAACACTCATAGTCTCCTCAGCATAACCTGTCGTCCCGTCGATGCAGAGCGAAAGCTCCGCGCACACGTCCGCAATATCCTGCGTAACAGCCGGACCGATGCAATGGAATTGTATGAAATAGTAAGGCTGCGTATGGCAAAAATCGCAGTTTTATACCTTGCTCAACATTGCACGCAGACGCTCGCCCTTGTTCCTCAGATCGTCCACTACGTCCTCAGCTCGTAGCAGGAAGTCCTGACCCGCGCGTAGATACTTCGGCGTGTTGTCCCAGATTTCCTTTACTTTGTCCGGATTCTCAAACGCTGCCACCACTGCGCCCGTTACCGCTACCGCCAGCGCCGCCTTGCGCCGTCCGGTAATCAGCAGATAAGCGCCTGCCACCAGCGTTCCCGCCGCCGCGGCCGTGGTCCAGGGAGTTTCTCGCACGACCTCAGGTATCGAAGCCTCAATCTTTGCAGGCAGTGCTTTCAAATTCGTCGCCATAAACTCTCGCCATAAAAATCCAGTGGAAAATCTCTTGCTCTGGAAGAATATCGCCTTCCTCGGTGAGATGCACAATCAAGAGTAACCAAACATCAGCCTGTTCCCACGACCAATGGAAGCGGTCACAGAGGCCTGCGCCCGGATGGCGGCGAAGCCGCGTGTGCCTGGACGGCAAGTCCTTCAGTCCAGGTCAAACTCCCGCAGTGGTTTGCCCGTATCCGGAGTCTCCTTGGCCTTCTTCAGCGCCTCGGCAAACTTCTTCTCCAGCACATCGCCGTGGTTCTTCTGCGCCTCCAGCGATTGTTGAAAAATGCTCTCCTTCCGCTCATCCTGCTCGCGCATCGCCTTCGCCGCTGTCTCAAAATCCTCAAAGGTGCGCTTCCTTGGTGCCGGAGTGTGGGCAATTACCGCCCGGGTTGCCACGTCTACTTTCATCGTCGCCCCGCACTCCGGGCAAGCCACCTCGATGATCGAATTCTGCTTCGGCGCCATTGTCCACCATTCTAATCCTGCCGCCACCTCTCGAAAACCGTTGTCGCCCTGATTCTCGCCCACCGCCTCGCCTGACTTTTGCTTTATCCTGTCTCAGAATCTCTTGCACTTTTCCATCGTCCGGATGTTTCCTGCATACAAGGGAAAATTCCGGGTTTACCTGCTTGGGTCCGCCACCGACGCCCGGCAGCGGAACCGCACAGCAAGTTGAAGAAAATGCCCGGGAGTGCGCATGGCGCAGACAGCCGTCGAGCCTACTAAAAAGCACGACGACAGCGAATTTCATTTTGACGAGACGTGGAAGCCGCGGTTCAATCCGTGGGTCATCGCCTTCACTGTCACCCTCGCCACCTTTATGGAGGCGCTCGACTCCTCCATCGCTAACGTCGCCCTTCCGCATATCGCTGGCTCGCTCGGAGCCTCGTATGAGGAAGCCACCTGGGTTCTCACCTCCTACCTCGTCTCCAACGCCATCGTGCTGCCCATCAGCGGATGGATCGCCAACCGCATCGGCCGCAAGCGCTTTTACATGACCTGCGTCGCCGGCTTCACCATTTTTTCTTTCCTTTGCGGACTCTCCACGTCCCTGTTCACGCTCGTCATCTTCCGCGTCCTGCAGGGAGCCGCAGGCGGCGGCCTCCAACCCAGCGAGCGCGCCATCCTTGCTGACACCTTCGCCCCGGAAAAGCGCAGCATGGCCTTTGCCCTTTATGGAATGGCCGTCGTCGTCGCCCCAGCCATCGGCCCCACTATCGGCGGCTGGATCACGGACAACTACACATGGCGTTGGATCTTCTTTCTCAACATCCCTGTCGGCATACTCTCTATCTACCTCACTAGTCGCATCGTTGAGGACCCGCCTTATCTCAAGCGTGTGCGCGAAAAGGTCGGCGGCATCGACGGCTGGGGACTCGGCCTTCTCGCCGTCACCATCGGCGCACTACAGATCATGCTCGACAAGGGCCAGGAGAAGGACTGGTTTGGCTCGCACCTCATCGTCACCTGTGCCTTTATCGCCGGCATCGGCTTCATCGTCTTTCTTTGGCGCGAGTTCACTACTGAGCATCCCATCATTGATGTCGCGCTCTACCGCAGCCGCAACTTCTCCATGACCCAGCTCGTTATGCTCGTCATCGGGGCCGCGCTTTACTCCACCACCGTCATGATCCCGCAGTTCCTGCAGGAGATCATGGGCTACACCGCCACTGAAGCTGGAATGGTCCTCTCACTTGGCGGCCTCATCCTCATCGTTCTGTTGCCCATCGTCGGCTTTATCGGGCAAAAAGTTGACCCTCGCGCTATGATCTGTTTCGGATTCGCCTGGGTCAGCTTCGGCATCTGGCGCATCTCCAGCCTCAACCTCAGCATCAGCTTCTGGGACGCAGCCAGTTGGCGCGTCATCATGGTACTGGGCATGCCCTTCCTCTTCGTGCCCATCAGCGTCATGTCCTACGTCGGAGTCCCGCAGGAGAAGAATAACGAAGTCTCCGGCCTCACCGCACTCGCCCGCAACATCGGTGGCAGCCTCGGAATCTCCTTCATCAGCACCATGCTCGTCCGCCGTGCGCAGGTCCACCAGAACTTTCTCGCCGCGCACGTCACCGCACAGTCACCTATGTATCGTGCAATGCAAAAAGGCATGGATAGCGCTCTCAAAATCAAGGGCTATTCCCCTGCTGACGCCACCTACGCCTCCATGCTCCGTGTCTACGACATGATGAGCCTGCAAGCCCGCACCCTCGCCTACATTGACACCGTGCACGCCCTCGTCATCCTCACCGTCTGTCTCATTCCCATCGGATATCTGATGAAGAAGCCCCGCTACCGCCCCAAAGAACCCGCGCCACTCGAATAGCGCCGCCACATCCCCAGGCTTTGCCTCGGACAGTGGCTTCAGGCCTTGGCGGACGGCCCACCTTTGGGTGTCTTGATCCCCAGCATCTGCTCCTTGAACACAGCCCAGAACTGCGCCCAGCTCTTGGGTTTTCCGCTGGCAAACCAGAGCACAATCATCGAAATGACAATCACGTGAGTAGCGACAATAATTCCGCCAACCACATCGAGAAACATAAGAAATACCTCTCCCGCAGCTGAAAAATTCAGATCAACTGCGTCAAAACAAAGCTTCCTGCCTCACTCCAGACGAGGAGGCATGTATTGGATGTGAATCGGGGTTTCTTCGTGGCGGGAAAATAGTGGATCTGCACACCCGTCTAAAGCGCGCAATCCTCTGCATGAGCAGATCGGCTGCCCGCCCCATCTACGGATTCAGCGACACCGCCGGCCTTCCCTCCAGCCGCTGTGCAATGTGCGCGCCCAGCTTGTCCGTAAAGTCATCGGAATTAATGCTCGTATTGCTCAGCACAATCAGCGCAAAGTCTTTCTGCGGATTAAACATCGCGTATGAGCTGTACCCGCCCGTTGCACCGTTGTGCCAAAAGCTCCCTGTCCCGTCATTACGCAACCAGTTCAATGCTATGTGCATTCCCGGCATGGCTTCAGCATGAACCACATGGCACATCGCGATCGCTGCCGGAAGCGTCTTACCCTGCGGCGTCTTCAGCGCATCTTTCGGCAACGCATCCGGATGCAACTGCGCCTCCAGATAGGTCAGCATGTCCGCCGCCGTCGACCGGATGCCCCCTGCGCCCGCCAGCGCATCCAGGTCCCACGGCTGCGCCGGACGATGCTGCCCATCGTGCCCCGCAATCAGCCGCGTCCTCATCTCCGGAGTCAATGCAATCCCCGTATCGTGCATGCCCAGAGGCCCGGTCACCTCCTGCCGCAACAAATCGGCATAGCTCATACCCGCACGGTTCGCCAGCGCCTGTCCTAGCAATCCCACTCCCAGATTGCTATAGAGAAATGGCGCATTCGGAGGCAACGCAACCCCATGCTGACTCATGAACGCATACAATTTCTTCGCGTCATAATCGGCATACGGGTTCTTCATATCCGCAGGCTTCAGATTATCCGGCAGCCGCGGTAGCCCCGAATGCTGATCGCTCAAATCGAGCAGAGTAATCTCCGCGCCGCTCTTCGGCTTCTCCACCGTGCCCGCCGGAAGCAGTTCCCGCACCGGGGTGTCCAACTGGACTTTCCCCTGCTCTACCATCTGCGCCAGCAGCAGAGCGGTAAACGTCTTAGTGACTGACCCGATCTCAAACACTGAATCCGGCTTAGCCGCGCCATAGCTGAAGATCAGCCGTTTCCCATGCGACACAACCCCGATCGTCACGCCCGCGTTCGTCGACGGAGCCAGGTCTCCATCCTTCAACGCTCCCGCCAGATCATGGTCGAGCACCGCCTTCAGATCATCCAGGCTCACCGGAGGCATCGCCGGCTCCGGCGGCGCGGCTGTCGGTTCAATCGCCGTCGCTTGCTTCACCAGAACCAGCGGCAGGGGCGTTCCCTGCGTCCATGTCCCAGTCAAAGTCTTCCCATCTGCTGACAACGTCCCGCTCCATTTTCCCATCACCGCCGGAACATCAAACGAAACGGCATCGCCCTTCACCTGCACGTTATTGCAGGGAATCCCAAACGCCTTCTGGTCAATGCTGTCCAGCGAGCACATCTGCGCTCCCTGAACACCCACCTGCAGATGCACCTGAATCCGCAGCGATTGAGGCCCCGCATGCAGCGTCCCCAGCCACACGCCGTTGATCTTCGCCTCAGGGTCGTTGTTTGAAGCAGCCTTCTGTTGTGCAGACATCGCCGATACAAGACAGACCGAAATCAGAAACCCACTTAACCACGCCCAGGCAGTTTTCATGCCTGCCAGCATACATCCGGAAGGTATTACAGAAACACCACCTTGTGTCCCGGACACTCCTCGGCCGCAAGCTCCACCATCTGCTCCACCAGCCCCAGCCCCTGCTTCGCCAGAAACGCCGCCATACCCACCACCCGCTCCTGCGGATGGTCATTTGGATACAAATTCAGGTACAGCGCATCCACATGCTTCTTAATGCTGGCCTCTTTCTGCAGCTCATAATTCGCCGTCAGCCGCCGCAGCCGGTTCACCTGATAGCGCATCTTGCTCGCGGCCACATCCGCCGACCTGCCCAGGTCCGCGTTCATCCGCGACATCCACTCCGTCACCGTCTTCAGCTCCTCATCCAGAGCATTCCCCACCGCAGCCAGCTTTTGCTTGCCCTCAATCGGCATTGCCCGCGCTCCAAGCCGCTGTGCCAGCTCATCGGGATGCAACTTGATCAAATCCTCCAGCCGCACCTCATGCCGTGCCATCACTTTCGCAATTGCAGGCTCCACTAGCGTCGCGCTCAACCGTGGCAGCACCGCAGTCGTCCTGCCCAGCACCGCCTCATACACCACCTGCGACTGCGCAAAGTATGCAATCTCCGCCGGGCCTCCCACGTACGAAGCCGTTGGCAGAATCGCATCCTGAAACACCGGCCTGAGCAGCGCATTCGGGCTCAGCCGCTCCGGCTGTGCCTCCAGAATTCCCAGCAGCTCCGCCGCCGAATACTGCTTCTTGCCTGCCGACCAGCTCCCGTCGTCTCTACGCTTCAGCGCCACGCGCACGCCCGTCTCATCATCAATCAGAAACAGCAGGCTTCCGCCCTTCGCCACCAGCACCTGCGCGGCGTAGCCGCGCTCTTCAAGCAGCTTCGTCCGCTCCAGCAGCAAGTCTTCTAGCTCCGCCGCCCGCTCAATCGCCGCCTTCAGAACATGCGCGCCCAACCGGTGAAATGGGCGCTCGGCAGCATCAATCACAATCAGTCCCTGCCCGGCGAAAACCGCCGTCAGCAGCCGCCCAAACGCCTCTGCATACGTCGCCTCCGGTCTGTACGCAGCTTCAATCGCATCCAGAACCTCGCTCGGCCCCAGCAGCTCCGCCACTTCATCCACCAGTGCGCGAATCCCCTCGCCCAGCTTCACTCGGCCCGCCGGCTTGCCTGCATCCTCCGGCCCGTGCTCCAGCCGCAATTTGCGCAGAGCATGACGCTCCGGCAGCGTCACATGGTCCGCCTCATCAAGATCATGGTCTTCCGTCGCCAGCCAGAAAATCGGCACCGCGCCCGCGTCCTTCGCCCTGCGGATCGCCGTCGCCGCTTTCAACAGCGTGAACAGCGGCCCGCCAAACAGTGTCACCTGCTGCCCAGTCACCACCGCTGGCGCACCTGCCCGAAGCTTCGCGATATTCGCAAGCGTCGCCTCGCCCTCGCCCAGCGCCCGATTCTGCTCTTCCAGCAAATCCGCAATCGCCGCATACCGCCCTGCATCGCGTCCGGATTCGCTCTGCGGCCTCGCCGCCACCGGTCCATACGGCGCCACGGCATAGAACGGCTTCAGTGGCTCATGGCTCGCCGCGTAGTCCAGGAACAACTTGCTCAGCCGCGGCAATATCGAAATGGGATAACAATCCGTCTGCAATGGGCCTCTCACATCTACTACTTTAACGTGCGTCGTTTGCCCGTCTTACCCAGTGTCCGTTTCAGTTCAGTCTGCTTCTTCACCGGAAGCCGCTCCACCGCATACCGACCTAAGGCACGATAAACATCCGCGAGAACTGGATGCGCCTCAAGCGCCGCAAGATGCAGATCAATTGTCCCTGCATCCCCCCTCGCAAATGGCCCGCTAAAACTCTGCTCCGGCCCGCGCGTGAACAAATTTTTCACCGACGCCTCCGCCAGCGCCTGCACCCACTTCGCAGCCGTCTTTTTGTCCAGCCCTGCCAGATTCGCCGTCTCCATCGTCGCGGCCAGCTCCGCCACCAGCAGCGGAGAAGCCATCACCCCTGCCGCGTGATACAGCGCCTTCGCCTCCGCCTTTACCGTAAACGGAACCCCGCCCAGCCGCCGCACCAGCGCATGCAGCTCGCGCCTCACCACCGCATCCCGAGCCTCCACGCCAAACATCACGCCATCGAGCGACACAACCCTCCGCGTCGGAAAACTCATCACCGGATGCACACCAGCGATCTTCGCACCCGCCTGCCGCGCAGTCTCCAGTACATCCGCCGTCAGCGCCCCACTCGCGTGCACTACCACCTGCCCGTGCAGCCCGTTCTCGCCGTGCAACTCATGTGCCCGCTTCGCAATCTTCTGTGCTGCCTCTGCAATCGCGCCATCCGGAACGCACACCCAGATCACTCGCGCATCCAGCCTCGCCCCGGCCCATCCACCACGTCGCACCACCTCTACCGGCCCCACACCTGTACGCTTCAGCGCAGCCACCAGCGACCCGCCCCAGTTCCCCGCTCCAATCACCGCCACGCTTGCTTCACGTCTCTTCACAAGTCGGATGTTACCGTAATGAAAGCTGGAGAAAAGCAGCATGTCCGCAAAGAAATCGCAGAAGAATCCCCCTGCCGCGCCCGCCAACGTCAAAATCATCAAAGGCAACCTCACCATCCGTCCGGGTAAGCCCGCACCCGTCGTCTCCAGCACCACCGCCTACCAAGGCCCGCTGTTCCGCGTCCAGCAGGAACACGTTCGCGAGCCCAACTGCGGCACCGTCATCCGCGACATCATCCGGCACGGAGGCTCCGTCGTCATCCTCGCCATCGACGACGCCAGTAAGCGTGACCCGCTCGTCGTCCTCGAGCGCCAGTACCGCCACGCCGCCTCGCAATTCCTCTATGAAGTCCCCGCCGGCAAAATCGACCCCGGCGAAAATCGCCTCGCTGCTGCCAAACGCGAGCTCGCCGAAGAAACTGGCTTCCGCGCTGGAAAGTGGACCCAGCTTGCCCGCTACTATGCCAGCCCCGGCTTCCTCGCCGAGTGGATGCAGGTCTACCTCGCCGAAGGTCTCACCCCCGGCCTCACCGCGCCCGACGAAGACGAACGTCTCGAAATCATGCTCGTGCCCTTCTCCGAGCTGCTGCGCCTCATCGACACCGGACAAATCCACGACGGCAAGACCCTCATCGCCGCCATGTCCTTCGCCCGCCTTCGCGCAAAATCCGCGCGCTCGCCACGCTGACGTACAATTCCTCCTGAGAAAAACATCCCTTCAGGAGGTCATTCTTGTCACACGCCGACGACCACCTTTCACGCCGCACCTTCCTCGCCGGAGCAGCAGCACTCACAGCCACATCTCTCGCCTCATCCGCCGCGCCCGCGTGGGCCGCACCCGGAGCCTCCGCATCCTCACTCGGCGAATGGATCGAAGACGGCTATGGCTTTCCTGCCTACCACTACACCGGCCCCATGCGCTTCCCCAACAGTCCCGTGCGCGACCGCGCGCCCATGATTCCCGACGACCCTTATTTCCTCACTGGCAACTACCGTCTCACCCTCTTCACCCACGCCAGCGGACTCTATCAGATCCTCACCGGTGAGCGCGCCTGGGGCCGCATGAATCAGGGCGACGAGCGCTGGGGCGGAGCCAACTCCGCCACCATCGAAGTCTCCGGCGGCCAGCGCCACGACCTCATCGGGCTCGACGCATCCGCAGCCATCGCCGCCACTAAACGCTTCGGCGTCGGATTCGCGCGCTACGACTACATCTTGACCCCATCGCTCTCCGTCACCCGCCTGCTCTCCGTCGCGCCATCCACAGGCGTCACAGAAGGCACCTCCGCCTTCCTAACCCACATCACGCTCCACAACACCGGCTCCGCGCCGCTCAGCATCCGCTACTCCGAACTCACCCGCGCATACTACCAGCAGCTCTTCGCCAAATGGGACGTCCCACAGAACGGCGCCATCTGGCCCATCGATCCCGCCACACCGCCAGCCAACGGACTCGTCGCCGCATCCTTCACCGCGAAGGGCACACGCAAACTCATCTTCCCACCCCGCGGAGAAATGTCCCGTTACGAGCAGTTCCCACCCACGCTCTTCGTTAAAACCATCAGTCCCGGCCTGACTCCCGTCTCTTACAACGACACCTCCGGCCACCGCAACATCGGCGTCACCGCTTCGCTCACCCTCCAGCCCGGAGAAACCCGCACCTTCGCCTTCATCACCGGATACACCCGCGACCTCGCCGCCATCCCCGCGCTCTGTGCCTCGCTCACCGCGCCCGCATCCGCAAAACCGCTCGGCTCTGCATTCGGCCACGCCTGGCTCCACACTCTGCCCAATTTCTCCAGCGAATCCGATCCCGTTCTCCGCCGCGAAATGCTCTGGAACGCCGCCGCGCTCGAAGCTATGAGCACATGGCGCGAGTACTACAACGAGACCGTCGTCCCCCAGGGCACCATGTACGACTACATCTGGGGAAACATGGCCTCCAGCCGCGACCTCGCCCAGCAGGCGCTGCCTTTCGTCCACACCAACCCCGCCGTCGCCCGCTCCACCCTGCGCTTCATCATGAAGCGCATCCTCCCCGACGGCACCGTCCAGCTCAACGACGAGGGCTTCGGATGGGTCCCCAGCGGCGCGCAGCAAACCAGTGATCAGCAACTCTATTTCTTCCTGCTCCTCGCCGAATACCTCCGCGTTACCCGCGACGCCTCCGTCCTTGCTGAAACCATCGGCTACTACCCGCTCGAGAACTCCGGCCACGGCACCGGTCTGGCCCACGTCCGCCAGGCATTCATCTTCCTGCGCGACCGCGTCGGCACAGGAACCCATGGCATTATCCGCCGTTGGAACTCCGACTGGAACGACATGTTCGGCTGGTGGGTAAGCGCCATTCCTTACAACACCGAGTTCGAAGTTGGCGAGAGCCACATGAACTCCGCCATGGCCATCGTCATCCTCGGCGATCTCGCCGCCGTTATCGACGCGCTCCATCTGCCCGGCACTACCGGCTCCGACGCCACCGAGCTCACCGCCGCCATGCGCGAGTACCGCGCCGAGGTCCAGTCTGCCTGGGACCGCGACCTCGATGACCGCGCCTTTCCGCGCCGCGCATGGATGGACGCCCGCACCCCGCTCGGCGAAGACAACATGTGGCTTGAGCCGCAGGGCTACACCCTGCTCATCCCCGAATTCAGCGTCGAACGCAAGCGCCGCCTCTTCACCCAGCTCCAGCAGCGCCTCCTCAAAGGAGAATCCCAGGGCCCGCGACAGATCGAAAAGCCCACTCCACGCTCTGGAACCCCACAAGGCTCGCGCGAAAATGGAGGCTTCTGGTACGCCCTCAACGGCCCGGTCATCCTCGGCGTTGCCACCTTTGATCTTGCTGCCGCCCGCGATCTTCTCCACCGCATGACCTTCGCCAACTACGCCCAGCACTTCCCGGACTACTGGACCGGCCGCTGGTCCGCCTCCGATAGCCTCGACTCGTCGCTGCTCCCCACACAAGGACTCTCCACCGCCATCCCCTGGTGTGCGCACGCTCACGCCTGGCCGCTCTACTGTTACCTCCGCCTGCGCGAACAGGCCTGACCCGCATATCACCCGATCTGGACACCCCTCTCGCGCCGGGTGTATCGTCATCACCGCTCACGAATGACGGCGTTCGCGCTCGCCCGGCTGTTCGCACATCTCACCCTGGCCCTCCTCCTGCTGCCCGCATTCCCGCTCACAAAACCCACATATCAGGAGACACCCATCCATGAAAGCTCGCTTTGGACTTACAGTTCCCCTCTGTCTGCTCTTCGCAGGTCTCACCTTCATCCCTGCGCCCCGCGCACACGCCCAGGATCAATCCAGCAACATCACTCCACCGCCGAATGTCCTTGAAGTTGTCGTCGAATTCGTCAAGCCCGGATTGGCCGGCAGCCAGCACAACCAGACCGAGTCCGTCTTCGTTCAGGCCATGCGCAACGCCAAATGGCCCACCCACTATCTAGGAATGAACGCCCTCACCGGGGAATCACGCGCCGTCTTCTTCATCCCCTACGGCTCCTTCGCCGACTGGGAAAAGGACAACCTCGCCACCGCCAAGGACCCCACGCTCTCCGCCGCCCTCGACGCGGCAACCATCGCCGACGGCAAGCTCCTCAGCATGGTTGAGACGAGCGTCTTCCACTTCCGTCCCGATCTCAGCCTCCGCCCCGGCGCCGACGTCGGCAAAATCCGTTACTTCGATATCAGCGTGTTCCACATTCACCCCGGACACATGGCCGAATTCGAAGAGCTCGCCAAAATGTACGTTACCGCCCTACAGGGCAATCCGAACGCACACTGGGATGCCTTTCAGGAAATGTACGGTGCCGACGGAAGCGACACCATCCTCGTCGTAACCCCCAGAAAGTCCATGGATGAAATTGACACGCAGATGGCCGACGACGCCAAACTGGACTCGAGCTTCACCGCAGAGCAGCGCAAGCACTTGGGCGATCTCGCAGCCGCTTCAATCGCCTCGTCATGGTCCACCATCGACGCCATCAATCCCATCATGAGCTACCCCACCGACACCTGGGTACAGGAAGATCCTTCTTTCTGGAACCAGCACTGATCCAGGTCAACCCGTCCCGGCCTCACCCCTGAGGCCGGGAGAAATCTAATCCCTCCATTGGACATCTATCGTCTCCTGCGTTAACGTGTTGTGCTGTCAGGAAAAGACGTCTGCGCGCGGTTTTTAGCCACTGCCCACCTGATGCCGCCGCAATCCTCCCTCCATTTTCTTCCTGTTGGAAGAAGTTCTTCCGGCTTCAAAACAATTCGAATTTTGAGGGGAACACTCATGAAATTGCATTTTGCATCCATGGGCCTGCTCGCTGCAGCGCTCTCGCTCACCTCCATGCCCGCTGCCTTCGCGCAGCACACGCCGGGAACGGCACAGGGCCCAGACAAGTACCAATTTGTGGACAATATCGAACTCAAACCAGGCCAGGACGCAGCCTTCACCAAGGCTGAGAGTGACGAGGTTCAGGCGCTCCGGGCGGCGCATGCTCCCGGATACTATCTCGGTCTATGGTCTATCACCGGCAGTAATCATGTGCTCTTCTTCAGCGGGTTCGACTCGTTCGAACAGGCGCAGAAGAATCACGAAACCGTCTGGAACAACACCGATCTTGCCGCCAAGCTCAACGCTGGTACCGCTGCCGAGGCGCCGCTCATGAAGGACGTGCATAGAAGCATCTATACCTACGACAAAGACCTCAGCCTCCGCCCCGACCTCGACATCTCCAAAATGCGTTTCGCGCGCATCCTTCTTTTCCACGTCCGTCGTGGTCACGATCAGGACTTCGAACACACCATCAAACTCTTCGCGAAAGCCTACGAGACCGCCATCCCTGATGCGCACTGGGCCATGTTCGAGAAGGACTACGGTGAGGGAAGCGACAACATCTACATCCTCGTCACGCCCATGGAGTCTCTGTCCACCGTCGACGAGATGCATGCCAACGGCAAGAAATTCGAAACCAGCATAGGCCCCGATCAACTCCAGTTGCTCCGCAATCAAATTGATAAGGTCGTTGAGTCGTCTGAAGCCGACCTCTTCGCCTTCGGCGAAAAAATCAGCTATGTCCCCGATTCTTGGCTCACCGCCTATCCCGACTTCTGGGGTAAGAAATAGCCTCCACGCAATCGTCCACACACACAAAAGGCCCATCCGCACGGACGGGCCTTTTCAATTTCGCTCAGTGCGATGGCTAGGCAGCCATCTCATGGGCAGTATTCACCATCCACGGAACCTCGAACTTATCAATGCACATTCCGAACCCCGGCGACCAGAACGTCTTCTGGAACTCCATCTGCACCTTCCCGCCCTCCGACAGTCCCTTAAAGATCCGCTCCGCCTCTGCCGCATCCTTCACCGTTACGCATACGCTGAATCCGTGCGGCTTCGCTTCCTTGCCCTCCGGATGGTCCGCCCCCTGAATCACGCCTCCACCCGGTACCTCCAGCGCCGCATGCATGATCTTATCTTTCATGGCTGGTGGCACTTGGTCTGCCATCGGCGATTCGCCCTGTGTCATCATGAACGTGATCTTCCCGCCCAGCAACTTCGCATAAGTTTCAAATGCAATCTTGCAATTTCCACTGAATGCTAAATGCGTTGTGACCTGCATATCCTCTCCTTTTGTATAAGTCTTCGTTCCAGCTCGCTCGGGAGCCCTACTTGATTGCTCCCGGCTTGCCGGCGATTCTGCGCAGCAATCCTGTCTGCCCCGCATGGTATGCCTGATGGAAGAGCACTGTCGTTAACAGCGTGCGAACAGTTTCATTCGGATTGTTCCCGGGTGAAAACGGCGCCTTCTCATCCAGTCGCTCCACTGTCAGCTCTGCCAACCCGGCATCGACGCGCCTCGCGGCCTCATCCCACGCTGCCATCAACGCCGCTAGTTCCATCGCCTCATCTGCGCTCTTTACCGGATGGCTCCCTCGCTTGTACCGATCAAACCCGCCGGGCTCCAGTACCGGCTCCTGGCCCAGTGCTGGCAGCACACTCTCATAAACGCGAAGAAGATGCCCCACGACCCAGTTCATGCAGTTCCCTTCTGGCTGCGGCTGAATCAGACTCTCTTCTTCACTCAATCCCTCCGTATTCCGCCGCACAACCCCATGGATCGCGCGCGCCATCTGCCGAAAAACCTCAACCTCCCCAATCCTCTCCGTTACCACCGCCTCCATGTTCACCTCCAACTAAATGCACCGTTGAACGTCTTGTCTGGCGCCAAGCGCGTGTACTTGGATGATCAGTCCCCGTGTGGCGAACACCCTCCGGCGATGGCCCCGATGATCAGCAGCGGTTCTTTCCCCGCAGCAATCACCTCCGGAAGCGGTTTGTCCGTCGGCTCGTGCGACCAGTCCTCCTCGCACACAAAGAAGCGCAGGAATGCCCGCCGTTGCAGCGTTCCGTGGTCCCGAATCGTCCCTTCCAGCATCGGATACCGCGCTTCCAGAGCATCGAGCACCGACTTAACCGAGACCACCCCCGCAACATCCAGCGTGATCTCGCCGCGCACCCCCGCCAGCGTCCGCAGGTGATACGGGATCTCCACGCGAACCATGCTCACGATAACGTCTGCACTTCTACGGACAACACCGCCGGCAGGTGCTCCGCGACCGTCTTCCAGCTATCGCCGCCATCCGAAGAGACGTATACCTGCCCGCCCGTCGTGCCAAAGTACACGCCGCACTCGTCCATCCGGTCCACCGCCATCGCATCCCTCAGCACGTTCACGTAACAGTCCTTCTGCGGAAGCCCCTTTGTCAGCGCCTCCCACTCATTGCCGCCCGTTTTGCTGCGATATACCCGCAGCGCTCCCTCCATCGGAAAATGTTCCGAGTCGCTCTTGATCGGCACCACATACAGCGTCTCCGGCTCATGCGCGTGCACATCGATCACAAAACCGAAGTCCGTCGGCAGGTTCCCGCTCACCTCGGTCCAGTTATCGCCGGCGTCATCGCTGCGCATCACGTCCCAGTGCTTCTGCATAAACAGCACTCCCGGCCTCGACTCATGCATCGCAATGTGGTGCACGCAGTGCCCAACTTCCGCATTCGGGTCAGGAATGTACTGTGAGTGCAGACCCTTGTTGATCGGCTTCCACGTCTTGCCGCCGTCGTCTGTCCGGAAGGCCCCCGCTGCGGAAATCGCAATGTAAATCCGCTCCGGATCTTTAGGGTCCAGAATCACTGTATGCAGACACATCCCGCCCGCGCCCGGCTGCCATTTCGGCCCTGTGCCGTGTTTACGCAATCCGCTCAGCTCCACCCAGTTCTGCCCGCCGTCCGTTGACTTGAATAGTGCTGCATCCTCAGCGCCAGCGAGCACCGTGTCAGCTTCAGTCAGTGACGGCTCCAGGTGCCACACCCGCTTGAACTCCCACGGATGCGGAGTCCCGTCGTACCACTGATGCGTGCCTGCCTCGCCCTCATAGGCAAACTTGTTCCCAATGGCTTCCCACGTTTTGCCGCCGTCGTCCGACCGTTGCATCACCTGCCCAAACCAGCCCGAAGTCTGTGACCCGTAAATCCGGTTAGGATTCACTTTTGATCCCTTCATGTGGTAGATCTCCCAGCCCGCAAAGTGCGGCCCGCTGATCTCCCACTTGTCTCGTTTTCCGTCCGCAGTCATCACAAACGCGCCCTTCCGCGTCCCCACCAGCAACCTCACCTTGCTCATTCCGTCTCTCCTTTGCTACTGCGCTTCTTTACGACTCCAACCTTCACTTCGTTCCCTGCATTCTCGTTGAACGGCGGCAAAAACGGCACCGGATCACGCTCCCGCCATCGCCGCTTCACCTCTTCCACCACCGCCGCGCGGTTCGCCTCCATGTGCTGCATCACCTCGCACGGAGCCGCCGTCTCCTCCCATCGTGCCGCCCAGATCAGCAACTCCAGCATCACCGGAGCCAGCTCAATTCCCTTTTCCGTGAGCCGGTAGTACACCCTCCGCCCATCCTCAGGGTCGGGCTCCGTCATTACGATGCCGCTTTCCTGCAGCCTCGCCAGCCGGTTCGCAAGAATATTAGTCGCAATCCCTTCGCCCGACTCCTGAAATTCCTTGAATGTCTTGTAACCGCGCACCATCATGTCGCGAATCAGAAGCAGCGACCACCGATCCCCAAACCGTTCCAGCGACACATTCACTGGACATCCCGATCTCGGCTCATTTTCCCCCGACATTTTCGCTTGCTTCACTGCGACGCCAAATTACCAAATAAAACTTGCAAATTGCAAGTTTTATTGTGAAATGACCTTTAATTTCCGTCTTAGGTGTGTGCCAGGAAATGATTGACACCGCTATCTGGTGCTGCCACAATTGGGCACTCAATCCGGATAAGCATTTCCAGGAATGACCTTCGCATAGTCGGTCCCGCTGAGCTGAAGCGACCCTCAGGAAGCCGCTCACTTGGGAACTCGGCTGGGTGTGGTTTGCCTGGGAATGCCCAAAAGCAGTGGAAGTTCTACCGGCGCAAGGAGAACGTATGTATCGGAGAACAGTTCGATTTCTGCTTACTCTTACGGCGATTCTGGCAGTCGGGTCCCTCGCCGCCAACGCTCAATATTTTGCCACCCGTCATGTACGGGATGCCGTCCGTAGCGGCCAGGCCGCCCTCGTCGGCCGCATGCCGGAAAGTCAGTCAATGACGCTCAACGTCGTCCTGCCTCTCACTAATCAGGCCGGCCTTAACGAGTTCCTTCGCGAACTCTATGATCCCAACAGCCCCACCTATCACCACTACCTCACCCCCACACAGTTCACCGCACTCTACGGGCCTAGCGTCGCCGACTACAACGCGACCGTCGCTTATCTCAAGGCCAACGG
>JASHUR010000049.1 GCA_030039895.1 Acidobacteriaceae bacterium
CCCCATCCAGATTCGGATTCACTTGGTACGCGTTTACGCTCAGCACCGTGATCCCGTCCTGTGTCACCGTTCTCCGCTTGAACGGCAGCGTCAGCCCGTCCACCTTCCGGTAGTCCGAGTACTCCACCGTCACTTCGCCCGCCGGAACCTCGTGCTTCGCCTCAAGCAGCTCGCCGCTCTTCGCGTCTATCCTCCACACATAGGTCATGCCGTCCGCGCTGATCTGCAGCACGTCCACCGCGCCGCTCTTCGTGTCCTCCGTCCCCGCTGCCGTAAAGATGAAATGTTCCATGTGCTGCGCAATGTACACCGGGTCGAACTCCATCTCATCGCGATACTGCTCCGCCCGCGCCTGCGGCACTGCAATCGTCATCGCCCGTGAGTCCCGGTACGCAAACCCCGGCGTCACCACCACCTTCTCCCACTTGCCCGAAGGCTCCTGCACGCCGACATACTCCAGCCCCGGATACTCCCTTACGCCCTCTTCCACAAATTTCAGCGTCACGCCCGGCTGCGCCGCTGCATTCTGTATCGCGCTCGCCGTCCATCGCACCGCATGGATCGCAATCAGCCTGTCATGGGGCCCAATCGCATTGAGCGCCTTCGCAATCATCTCCTCGCCCGTCAGCGGCTTTGCCGGAGTGGCTGCCAGCGTCGCAGACGCGGCCGCCCCGTTCTTCTGCTCCGACGCCATCACCATCGCATCAAGAATCGACGCGTTCACCCGCATCCGCTGCAAATGGATCAGCGCCTCCGGCGACGTATCAAACTTGTTCGGCCTGCTCTTGATTTCCAGCTCAATCGTGCGCGTGCTGATGCCTGCCCGCACCATCCGCACCACGTCCGCATTCGTCAGCGGAGCGGACTGGGAAGTAGACGAAGTAGCCGGCTTGTTCTGCTGCCCGCCAGCCACACCCACCATCACCGCCATTAATAACAGCGCTACCGAGACTCGACCCGACACCACCCCTCCGCGCCTTTCGCCTCCATACTACGAACTACTCGCCCAATGAACCAGCAAAAGGATTCCCTTCACGTCCGCCCGCGACATTAGTGAGTAAACAGCCTACGGGCCCAGCTGCTCCGCCTCTTCCAGCTTCTTCTTCGCCTCATGCTTGCGCTTCATGTCCGTCAGTATCAGGGCATGAAAACGCAGGTCCGCCTGGAAAGCGGCCACATACCCTGGAACCGCCGTAGTCATTTTCTTCTTCGCCCATGCAATGCTTTTGCGGTCGTAGTCTTCGGCCATCGTCAGGTTCTTGTCCGCGTCCGCAAAGTTTCCCTGCATCGCCTGGATGTGCCCCAGCGTGGAATAAACCTCGCCATTGCCGGGCTCATTCTTGCGGTCAAGTTGCACTGCGGCGACCGCTTTCTCTGCATAAATTTGCCCGTCCTTGAAGTCCCCCGCATTGGTAAAAACCGTTGCGGCATACACAAACGCCGAGCGCCTCTCCAGATACAGCTTGTCCGGCGGAAATGTCCCCGCCAGGTCCGCCGCCTGCTTGCAGACCAAAACCGTCTGGTTGTCCTCCGTATGATGGATCACCGCCTGCGAACATTGCTTCCACAGCGCATTGAACTTTGCCGTGGCCTCATCCTCCGGGGACCCTGCCGGGACGGCGCTCTTGATCACGACCGTCTTTGATTTCTCGCTCACCACGGGCTCCGTCGCCGCAGAAGTCTGCCCCACGCTCGCCGTGCCGAACGCGAAGGAAAGCTCCCCGTTCGCCGGCACCTTCTTGCCATCCATCTCAAATGGCCGGAACTTCCACTGCTTCGCGCAATCCACCGCCGCCGGAGCCAGCGCCGCAGGCCCGCTGATCGCCTTCGCCGCCATCACATTCCCGTCCGCGCCCACCTCCACCGCAACAACCACAGTTCCCTGGACCTGAGCGGCCTTGGCAATATCGGAGTAGTTCAACGGAGCCATTCGAACCACATGACTATTGAACGTCTTCGCGTCAGGAGTGATCGCCTCCTGCGCAACAGCCATCGCAGAAAGCGCAATCACTCCAATGACAGCGCCCAGAACAGACCAGCCCGTCAAAGAAAAATGTCCGACCGCCGCATCGCTCTTCCCTGCCCTCACTTCACCCACGCAAACCCTCATGCACCTCACCTTACCAGACCAAATCGCAACCAGACCAAATCCTAATCAGATCGAAACCAGATCTCTTGCAACTTCCCTACTCGCTGGCGACCAACATCCCAAACACACTTCACAATACAGAATGAGGGTGCAGTGGTCGAAGCCGGATTTCGAGGCCAGACCCGCCCGACTTTGCCAGGAGATTGTCAAATAACTAACTCCTGTCGGAAAACCGACAGTCCTGGTTGATCGAGCAAATCTTCAAGTCGCTGCTACCAAGCACCTTTGCGGCTGCTATCGCTTGGCAGAACAAGTGCTTCTGTCTTTCGCAGAGTGCGGGAAGAACCGAGTTGGAGCGCGGCACATGCCAGTTCTTTAGTCACGGTCGGTTCGCCTCCCGCGAGGGGCAACCCACGATTCAACCAGACACTGCGAGGTAGCTATTGATAGGAATGCCGGAGCTTCAAACCAACGACGCGCAGGAGCAGGCAGTCCGCCCTCGTCAGGAGGACATCCAGGAACTGTCAGCCATCGTGACTCATCGATTGCAATATTTCCTACGGATCGCCATGCGTCAACTTAGCAACGTTCAGGATGCGGAAGACGCCGTCCAGGACGCGCTTCTTTCAGCCTATCGGCATTTGGGACAATTTCGCGGTCAGGCACAGATGAGCACATGGCTGACTACGATAGTCATCAATTCCGCTCGGATGAAGGCCAGAGGGCGCCTGCGACAGCCGCATATTTCCATCGATGGTTGCTGCGAGGAACACGAATATCCCACGCTCTCCGACAAACTATCGGATGGTCGCCCCGGCCCCGAAAATTTGCTCAGAGAGCGGGAGTTAAGGGCCCTGGTGGAGCGTTGTTTGTCCGGGCGACTGTCCCCGGTCCTGCGCGATACCTTCATGCTGCGTACCTTCGATGAGTTGAGCATTCGCGAAACGGCAACAACTTTGGGAGTAACAGAGACCGCGGTCAAGGCGCGCGCTTCCAGAGCACGAATGCACCTCAGTCGAATGCTTCAATTCGTAGCCACCGATGCATTGGCTACAGGCAAAGACTAGTTTTCTCTGGAGAAGTAATTATGAATCCGATCTCATCAGAGCGAGCGGCTGCGGCGCGGGAACAAGATATGTTTCCTCCCGATGACTTATCTAAGAACGCCCGGAGCCTGTTAACAAAAGCGGCTGCTTGGATATCTGACCGAAATATTCCCTTCCTGGCCACCAGCATCGGCATGATTGTTATGCTGCTTTGGGCAGGATCATTCAAAATGACAGCTCAAGGGGCGGATGCGATCACTCCATTGGTCACGCACAGCCCGCTGATTAGCTGGCAATTCAAAGTATTTGGACCATATATCGGCTCAGACATCATTGGCCTTACCGAGATAACAGCAGCCTTATTGTTTATCATCGGCTACTTTAAGGCAAAAGCCGGAATTATAGCCGGTCTTATTACAACAATGATGTTCTTTATAACCAGCACGATGATCATAACCACTCCCGGCACCCTTGTTACCATTCACGGAATGAAATACATGAGCTTTCTGGGTCTGTTCCTTTTCAAGGATGTCATATCCTTCGGAGTGTCTTTCTACCTGATCAGCTATTACGGCAGGAAAGCCATCCTCTCCGAAAGCAAAAGCAAATAGCTGGAGCCGAAACGTATAGCTATTAATCTCTCGGTGGTTGGCCTGCGCATGGTTGCCCCGGCAGAGCCCGCCTTCGCTTCACCTGGGGGTTCACTCTGGCTCCGCTACGCCATGTTGTTCTTAAGTTCCGGTTTGCTCGTCAGCTGGAGATCATGGGTGAAACACCGTCACTGCACTGGCTTCGATGCCGCAGGCTTGGTGGCCGCTCTGCGAGTCTCTTTTCCGCTCACGAACACCTTCATCGAGCTCTCGCTTTCGCCCGACTCGTCGGTGTATTCGTAGGAGTCCGCTGAAATAACCTTCATGATGTACCTGGTGTGATACATCTTCCCGCCAAAAACGCTCTCTCCAAGCCAGGTCCATACGTCGCCGCTCACCGTACCAGTCTTGTTCTCTATTCCTCCCGAGCTGTCAACTGCGTGGTATCGGTATGTCTTGGACGTCGGATCGTAGTATACGAAGGAAGCCTCCGAGTATTTCCTTCCATGTCGATAGAGTGCTGCCTCGCAGATCACGGCGAAGCCGTCTGCTGCCCATCTGCAATCGTCAGTGCCACTGAATTTCATCGCTGGCGAGTTCGGCCCCATCGCCCCCGCTTTCACTTCGTCTTCGACTGTGAACTTGCCGACCATCACCGCGAGCTTCTTCACTTCTGCGCCAGGTTTCGGCGGCACATTAGACTGAGCCCGAACCATGATTGCACTCGAAGCGCATGCCAGCACAATAGAGAGTAACTTTGTAAGGCGCCGCATTGGTTTCTCCTTTCAGAGGCGGCCCATCCTGGCACAATCTGGGTCGCAGGCGGCCCACATCTCAAACACACGTCACGATGCAGAATGACGGCCACCCGTCGCTTGCTTATCCCGCACGGGTCGTTCGCAAAGACTCATCCCGCATCAAAATCTCAAACTTCGTTTGCTCCGCCAGTTCCAATAGGTCCCTGTCTCCGGTCACAAGATAATCCGCTCTCCTGCACTGTCAATACCCTCCACCAAAAATTCCACGCAAATCACTCATTCCATTCACCAAGAATCTTCCGCCCCAATGCATCTGAATAATCCCGAATCGCTACAATAGATATAGAGAGAAGCAAAAGTCAGAAGGACCGCCTTGCGCGGTCCTTTTTCTTTTCTACTTTCCAATAAGGAGATTCGACCTTGGCCCCATCCATCCCCGCCCCTCTTTGCACCCTCATCCTGTCCACCGGCAAGCGCTGCGGATCACCCGCCCTCCGCGGCAAGCGCTTTTGCTACCACCACAGCCGAAACCACCTCGACCACACCCGCGACCGCCGCATCGCCCGTCGCCTCGAACGCCTCAGTGTCCGGCTTGATTCCATGAGCACAGCCGAGCTGCTCCAGACCCTCCACCGACAGCTCGGCACATTACCCAAAACCCTCAGCCGCTTCCCCGAGGTGAGCTGCACCCTTAACAACGCACTCGGCCGCCTGAAAGCAATCATCACCCTCGAATCAATACTGTACGAATACAAGCACCATAATCAAAAGTTTGCGTCCTACTTCACGCGAGTTGCCCCAGAATCAACAAGCTCCACGCAGGATCGTCAGAATCAACAACCTGGCCCCGAAATCCAAAACCGGCCCTTGAATCCAATCAATAATTTAGCCAACCCTACCGGATCAAGCGCGAGCATCTCCGCGATCCCCTCTACGCGCTCTTCGCATCCTGAGACAACACACGCGCCTCAGACCCGCACCTCGGCTCCTTCACCTGCAGCCACCTCGCCTACAAATAGAACCGCTCCACCACCGCCGCGTACTTCTCCAGAATCACCCGTCGCTTCAGCTTCAAACTCGGAGTCAGCTCGCCCGTCTCCAGTGACCACTCCTCCGGAACCAGCGCAAACTTCTTCACCGTCTCAAAGTTCGCCAGCGTAGCGTTCACCCTGTCCACAATCTCCTGGTACAGAGCGATAACTCGTTCGTTTTGTATGAAGTCTATTTTTTTCGCAGCCTCTATCCCTCGTTCCCTGGCCCACCCCTCCAGAGCGGCAAAGTTGGGCGAAATCAGCGCCGAAGCAAACTGGTGCTTATCGCCCACCATCGCCGCCTGGGCCACATACACGCTCGCCTTCAGTTTGTTTTCGATCGGTTGCGGCGCAATCATCTTTCCACCGGAGGTCTTCAGCAGCTCCTTCTTGCGGTCCGTAATGTACAAAAATCCGTCCGCGTCCAGCTGCCCGATATCGCCGGTCCGGAACCACCCCTCCGCATCGAACGACTCCGCCTCGTGCTCCGGATGTTTCCAATATCCGGAGAAAACATTCGGCCCCTTCACCAGCAGCTCGCCGTCCTCGGCAAACCGGCACGCTACCTGTGGAAGCGGCTTGCCCACTGACCCCATCCGGTTCGCACCCGGCGTGTTGATCGCCAGCACCGGAGAAGTCTCCGTCAGTCCGTACCCCTCCAATATCCGAATGCCGACCGACGCAAACCAGTGCCCCGTATCCAGCCCCAGCGGCGCGCCGCCGGCAATGTAGTACCGCACCCGGCCGCCAAAACCTTCGCGTATTTTATTGAACACAATTGCATTAGCAATCCTCCATCCGGCCCCGCCCGGCTCCTCGCCCATGGCCACGGCCTCCTTCCGCTTGCCGCCCCTCGCCAGCGCCCAGTTCAGGATCTGCCGCTTCACACCCGACTCTGCCGCCCGCCGCTCGACCTCCTGCCGCACCTTCTCATACACCCGCGGAACCCCCACAAACACCGTGGGCTTCACCTCCTTCAGCGCCGCCGGAAGCCTGTCAAAGCTCCCGCAGTAGGCCACGGTCGCCTGTCGCGTATACATGGCGTAGTCCAGGTGCCGCGCCGTCACATGCGACAGCGGCAGGAACGAGATGCAAGCGTCGTCCCCCTTGATCTCAAAGCCCGCCAGCGACTCGTTGATGTTGGCCGCAATGTTGCCGTGGGTCAGCATCACGCCTTTCGGCTCGCCTGTCGTACCCGACGTATAGATGATGGTCGCCAGATCCTCCGGCCTCACTCCATAAGCCGTCCGGTCGAACGCCGCATCGCGCCCGGACTCCTCGTCAGCATCGCCCAGCAGCGCACTCAACTGCACCCCATCAGGAGTCACCTCACCATCCATCACCACCACGTACTCAAGTGCCGTCCGCCCGCGGTGCTGCGCCACCTTGTCATACTGTGCCTTGGTCGAGACCACCGCGATCCGCACGCCCGAGTCCGCGAGAAGCGCCGCCGTCTGCTCCGCCGTCAGGGTCGGATAGAT
>JASHUR010000050.1 GCA_030039895.1 Acidobacteriaceae bacterium
CGACGCGCTGAGAACGACTTCTTCGTGCTTCATTGTTCTTATCTGCGGAATTTTAGCGGCATACGTCCGCAACGATTCGCGGGCTTCGTCCTCCACAGCTTTTTGCACGATGAGTGTACTGTCCCCTGCATAAACCTGCAGCGGAATGGCGTGCAGCACATACAATCGGCTGTCGAGAAGGTGCGCGAGCCGCGCTGCCACCTTTGCCGCTTCTGTAGCTTGCGCGGAGAAGTCAGTCGCCACAAGTATGTCTTGAATGCGGATCGGGGTTGACTCAAGGTGGGTCTCCGCCGGTTCTGCTTGATCTTGGAATGAAGGAGAAGCAGTCATAGGAACTCCTTAGTCTGGGTGCGTGGCCACAGACGCCACAGGTACGCAATGCCATTGCGAGCTATGGACTGGCCATAGCTTATGAGCCCCAGCATTCTGTTACTGTGATGCAAATCACCGAACCGTGCGTCTGTCCCAGCCAGAATAGTTGGGCAGCCGCACCGTCAGGTGCCTGCCGAGCACCGGAAGGGACCGTCTTATGCCTCCGCTGATTCTGATTCGCATTGCAATCGCCGCTGTCTGGATATACGAGGGCCTATGGTGCAAAGTCCTTGGCCGTCTGCCCGACCAGCAGGTAACCGCTGCAACGGTTCCATTCATTGGGCCAAAGTTTGCGCATCTCTTCCTGATTGGCCTGGGTATGTTGGAGTGCGCGCTCGGTATCTGGACTCTGAGTGGATGGCAACTATGGTGGGCTGCGCTGGTGCAGACGGTTCTGTTGGCCGGCATGAATACTTGTGGCCTCATCTGGGCGCGGCGCAGCATCCACGACCCGGCAGGAATGCTGGTGAAGAACTTTGCCTTCGTCATCCTGATGTGGGTCGCCGCCGGGCTGCACACCTTCTGAGGAGGCGCAGTCAGGCGCCTCTACAGCGACTCTACTTCCGCGACCTGGACCACGCCCCACAGCGGCGAGCGGTCCTGCGATACATAATTTTGCGATAGCTCCGCATCCGGCTCTGCGAAGCTGCGAATGACAGCGATCGCTCCGCTTGCGGCGGCGTGCTTCATGGCAAGCATCAGTCGTTCGCGATAGGCTGCTGTTGCTCCATCGAAGATGTTTGAGAGCGTGAACGCGTCGAAGGATCCCGGTGTACAGCCTTCCAGGTAAGTGGCCGCATCGGCGCATGCAAAATGTATCGGAGCGTAGCGTGCGACCTCAGAGGGCATGTCGGTCAGCGGATCGTCACTATCCAGAAACAAAGACCTGGCATAGGGATTCGTTGCGTTCGGATGCAGCGTCCAGCAGCGTTCCAGGCGGGCCCGCAACACCGGCCCGATGTGTCGCGGCATCCTCTCAAGAAAAGACCGCGCATAGATCAGCCGCAGCAGGGCCTGCGTGGTAGCCGTGTCAAACGCCCGGCGAAAGCGTTGCGTGTCGAGCGTATCCTTCCAATATCTGAATTGCTCGCCAGTGTCTTCCATCCGGAAAAATTTGTCGAACCGCTGACGAGTCCAGCCGATGAGCGGAAAGGCATTACGGCCGAGCCGCATCATGCGCTCCGCCGAACCGGTTTCGCGCGGCGCGCCCCGCGCCCTCCGTTGCGCATAGGCAAGCTGCACCGGATTGATGTCGACGGCCGTCACCTCATGATCGACGGAGAGACGAATTGCTGTGCACCCCGCGGACGCGATGGCAAAGATGCGGCTTCCGCGCGGAAACGCAGTTGCCTCGATCTCGGAATCCTCGTACATCCGGCCAAAGAGCAGCTGGGGCGGCCCCGACGAAGCGTCGAATCGCCCCGCTTCCCATCGGGTTCCGGCCGAGCGGTCCGGATTTTCGACATGCTTAAGCAAGATCTGACCTTGATTCAGTCTCCTCTGATCGTAAGACCCTCCGCAAAGCTGGCTGGTGATCTACGTCACATTGGGTGCGCAGAGAGCGGCGTAAGATGGTCGTATTATGACGGCACTTTTGCTGCATAGGCTCCAGTTTGCGTTCACCGTCACCTATCACTATCTCTTTCCGCAGCTCACCATGGGGCTTGCGCTGCTGATTGTTGTGCTCAAGACCATAGCACTGAAAACAGGAGACGAACGCTATCACCAGTCTGCACGGTTCTGGGCAAAGATCTTTGCGGTGAATTTTCTGCTTGGCGTCGTGACCGGCATCCCGATGGAATTTCAGTTCGGCACCAACTGGTCTGAGTTTTCGCGCCGCACGGGCGGAATTATCGGGCAGCCGCTGGCCATGGAGGGCGTGTTCTCGTTCTTCCTGGAATCGACCTTTCTCGGCCTGTTCCTGTTCGGTGAAAAGCGGCTGTCCAAATGGGCGCACTGGGGTTCGGCTGTCATGGTCTTTGTCGGCTCATGGATCTCCGGCTTCTTCATCATCGTCACCGACGCATGGATGCAGCATCCGGTCGCGTATCGTCTACTTCCTGATGGGCGCTTTCAGTTGACCAGTTTCTCTGGGCTGATGATGAACCCCTGGGCCTGGCTGCAGTATGCGCACAACATGTGCGGAGCAGTGGTTACGGGGTCGTTCGTCATGGCGGCAGTGGGGGCGTTTTACCTGCTGGAGAATCGCGATGTGGAGTTCGGTCAGGTGTTTGTGAAGCTGGGAGTCATCGCAGGACTCATCGCCTGCATCGTGCAGGTCTTCCCGACAGGAGATATGCAGGGGCGTTACACGGCCGTTCACCAGCCGGCGGCCATTGCCGGCATGGAGGGACTCTTCCACACGGAAAAGGGTGCGCCGATTGTGCTGCTCGGGCAGCCCAATATTGAACAACAGCGAATCGACAACCCGCTCGTCGTCAACAAGGTTCTCAGCTTCCTGATCTATGGCACAACGGCTGCTGAGGTCAAGGGGCTGGACCAGTTTCCGCAGGACCAGTGGCCCTCCGCGCTGCCATTGCTCTTTTACGCCTACCACATCATGGCCGGGCTGGGAACGTACTTTGTTCTGCTCATGGTCATCGCAGCATTTCTGCTTTGGAGGGGCACACTTTACCGGACCCGCTGGGTCCTGTGGCCCATCCTGCTGAGTTTCCCGCTGCCGTACATTGCCAACACAGCCGGCTGGATGACAGCAGAGATCGGGCGCCAGCCGTGGCTTGTCTATGGGCTGTTGCGTACCGCCAACGGCTACTCGTCGAATGTCTCGGCAGGGAACACCCTGTTTACGCTGCTCGGTTTTCTAGGCCTCTACGCCGTGCTGTCGATACTTTGGATTGTGCTGGTCTACCGGTTCATTGAGCGTGGTCCCGGCGCTGTCCAGCCGTCACACGCACCTGAAGGCTTTACGGCGTAGTCAAAGATCTCGAGGAGAAGAGGAATGGGAGCGATCTGGTTCTGGATTGTCGCGGTCATGCTCGCGACCTATGTGGTGCTCGACGGATTCGATATCGGCATCGGCTT
>JASHUR010000051.1 GCA_030039895.1 Acidobacteriaceae bacterium
GGATCGAACCACGTCTTGTCATCGAGGTACTGGTATCCCAGGTCGTAATAGCGCCGACCGGCTCCGCGCTTGTAAGCCAGGAACAGGTTTTCCGGCATCGTGTATGACTCGTCCCAGGTCCACGACTCATCATTCTTGTCCTTGTCCATCCGCCACCGAACGCCATGCTCCACCGCATGTCCCGGCAGGTGCGGCAAGGCGGTGTCCGTGGTCTTCTGCAATATCGCCATCGCCTGCGGATCCTTCACGTAGTCGTGCGAGTCAAGCAGCCCCAGCAACAGCTTGTCATAGGAGTATGCCGGGAACCGATTCTTTACATAAAAGTCCGCTGCAATGGTCTCTGCATAGAGCCGGTTCAGCCGGATCACCTTTTCGCGCGTCGCCTCATCTCCTGTAATCGCATAGACACGAGCGAGCGCGGAAATCCACTGGCCGAACGTGCATGCGGGCGCAAATCCATCGTCAAAATCCTTGCGGTAATCGTAGTTCGGATCATAGTCGTACCATCCGCCGAGGTTCTCCCCCGGCGCCGCCATTCCGGACATCAGCCGGAACGGCTTCAGCAGACTGTCCTCATTCAGCGACATCAGCACCGCATGCGTCTCTCGAAGTTGTATCTCATGCGGGTCGCTCACCATCAGAACGTCAGCATAGCCGAACTCTTCCAATGGCGCTCTGCTCAAGGAGCCCTCTCCCCACGTTAAATTTCGCCACAAATTCTGGCTGACAAGGGCTGCTGCGGTCAGCGATCCTGCCTGAAGAAAGCCCCTGCGCGAAGTTCCTTTGGTTTTGTGTGTGCACATATTCAAAATGACCTCATATCTCTTGGCGTACGAATCGCAGTTTCCTCTGATTGCAGGCCGCGGACGGCGAATGCTATTGGCTTGAGGCGCCGCTCACGGTATGGAGATACGCAAGCAGGTCATCCAGGTTTTGCGAGCTCAACGTGTCCTTGAAATCCGGCATACGCCCGATTCCCTTCAGGACAATATCTCGCAGTTGGGTATCTGTCTTTCTTGGATTCGGCCCCGAAACTTCCCCATACATGCTGGGACCAACGATCTTCTTATTCGGCATTACAGAATGACACACCGCGCAATGATCGCGAAACACGTCCGCGCCAGCGCGAACGGCTGCATCAGCGCCGGAACGGTGCGTCGTCGCCCTGCATGGAACGAGCGTAACCACAAAAAGATTCGCCGCAAGAGCAGCAGCCGCCAACACCTTATTCATAGGTTCCCCACAGACTTTATGCCGAGAGCAGAATTACTGCGATTAACGCGCAGACCACTCCCACAACCTGAAGCTTAGTAATAGTCTCGTGCAGAATAAACGGCACAAGGATAATGACCACAAGCGGATATAACGCAGTAAGTGGCGCAACGATGGAGGCTTTCCCACCATTTTTCAACGCTGCAAAAAGCGCCCATGCTCCGAGCGCGTTCAACACCCCGCTCAGCAATGCCCAGGCAAGATTCCAGCCCGAGTAGTGGAACAGAGCTCCTCCCGGATACAACAGCGGCTCTAGCAGCAAAAATCCAACAACCAGCCAGATCAGCGATGATTCCGCGGATATGTAGTTCGTCGAAAGTTTTTGAAGAAGCCCCACAACACCCCACGACACGAGCGTGATGACTGCATATGGGAGCCACGGCGGAACATGCATGCGATAACCCTTTGCTTACATTGAGAAGATGACGATTGCAAGTGCCGCAAAAACAAGCCCGACCGCTTGAACCGGGCGAAGCCGTTCGCGCAGAATCAACACGGCCAACGCTACGGTCACCATCGGATAGAGTGCCGTAGCTGACGTAACCAAGGATGTATTGCTGTTGGTGTGGTATGCCGCAAAAAGAGCCAGCCCGCCCACGCCGGAAAGTACGCCGTTCAGCACACCATAGGAAATCCCCTTAGGACTCCTCTCCATCCTGAACCGGCGTGCAACTAACAAAACCACACAAACGGGAATGGTGCCGACCGTAAATAGAAACTGCATTGTTTCCGGAGGGATCTCACGCGAGCCGAGCTTCGAGAGCATGGCCCATCCGCCCCAGCACAGCACGCACGCCATTGAATACCAGAACCAGCGCGCCTTTAATGTATCGTTCAAAATCATTCCAAGAACACCTCGTTGTAGCGGAACTGCTGTAGAGACGGTCGACCGCAAAGGCCTAAGTCTTAGGACACCCCTCCTTCGGCGGCGAAAAACTGGACTCATCCGTCGCTACCTGCGCCGCATACCGAAAGCTCCCTGGAGAAATTCCCCGCAGTTGAGCCATACGTAGCGCGGCGACCTGCACCGGCACAATTTCGAACAATGGAGCCAGCGTTTCCGGAATTGCCGGAACGTCGCACCACTGGAGCCCAGTGATAGACTTCCCGGCAGGCCCAAGCACACGCACGCGTCCCCCGAATCGTGTCAGATCGCGGGCCAGAGCGAGGTTCAGATCTTGTGTATCGCCTTCGGGCGCGAAAATGATCCCCCTGAAATTTTCATCTACCAACTCTACCGGACCGTGTCGAAAGGACGCCGTCGGCATCCCCACAGCCGGAGCCTTCGCGACTTCATTGAAAAGCAGGGCACCCTCGAGAGCCGAAGCGCACGACGGCCCTCGTGCCAGCAGATACACCGGTGGCACGCCTAGAAGAAAGTCGTCCCAGCCACGCATCTCCTCGAAGCTGGCCTCTACCAGCTGTGAAAGCTCAGCTCGTAGTCCTTCGATGCGCATACTCGCCGCTTCAAACTCATTCGTCACTGCGCTTCCCAGCAAATGCAGCGCAAGCACCGTTCCCGTATATGTCTGGATTGCAACCATCTCATCGGGGGGGCTACCGATGTGAATGGTCACATCGGCGCTTTGAGCCAGCAGGCTCTCCGGCTCGTTTGTGACGCCAATGATTAGCTGGCGCCCCTCGAGCAGCGCAAGAAGCTTTCGTACTTCGATCGACTCTCCCGACCTCGAAACCACCACGGCGACCGCCTCGCGAAAGGCATTGTGCCGGTAGTGGAGCAGTTCGCCGGCCTCAATTGTCATAGCATCGACCCCGTGGGAGCAGAGAAGATATTCCAGGGGAATCGACGCAAACATGGAAGCGCCAATTCCCGTGATGAGAACTCTCTTCGCCGAACGAAGCAGGGATGCGGCCTGGTTCAAAGCCTCCAGACCCTGTCCGCGCTGCTGCTCCAGCACCAACTCCAGCGATTCCGGCTGTGCCAGAATATTGTGGGCGAGCTGCGACATCCTCTTTTCCTTTGTCTCGACCTCAGTCATTGTGCCCACTGCCTCGCATTATCGTGTGACATCGCCGCTCTCAATCTTCCGCCGCCTTTAAAACTTCCTTGTTCTCGCATGCCGCGCGTTCTAGCGGTAACGGCTTAGCCACCCCTGCGCCGCACCCAACAGCCCCACATCGTGCCCCAGCGATGCAAGAGTGATGCGCGTCTTCTCCGCCGGGACCTGAGTGCATGTTTCGCGAACTACCTTCAATACATCGCCAAGGAACAATCCACTGCTCTTCATCACTCCGCCACCCAAAGCGATCACATCAGGCGTAAAGACGGTCACGAGGTTTGCTAGACCCAGGCCGAGATAGTACCCTTCTCGCTTCACAGCCCGCAGAGCCAGCTCGTCACACTGCTCGGCCAGCTCGCAAATCGCTTCTGCGGACACCGGTGCGGCATCTGGCTCTTGCTGCTGCACCCATGAACTCATGGCTACACCGCTCGCCAGGCTTTCCCAGCATCCATTGGCTCCGCAATAACACCTGGGGCCGGACCGATCGATGATTTGGTGACCCAACTCCGGATGCGAATTCCCTGCTCCGCGATACAGCTCGCCATCTAGGATGATTCCGCCGCCAATGCCGGTGCTCACAGTCACGTAGATGAACTTCCGGCTGCCCTTCCCCGAGCCCCGGCTTGCTTCCGCCAGCGCTGCCGCGTCCGCGTCGTTCTCAACGGCCACCGTAACTCCAAACTCCGGCTGGAGCGCGTCCGTTAGGCTTGCGCCTTGCCAGCCCGGAAGAGTTCCCACATCGCCAATCACTCCTGTCATGGGATCAAGGGGGCCGGGGCACGCTACACCAATGCCCGCGAGCTCGCCGCACGCTCTCTTCATGCGATGCAGCATCTCCACAACGCGCTCCATCGCAACCACAAATCCCTGATTGGGACTCGTCAGGCATTCATCGCGCCAGGCAATCGTTCCATCCTCCCGTACTCCGCCCGCCGCAATCTTCGTTCCGCCAATGTCAACAGCCCCGATGGTCTTCACGTTGTCCGTCTTTTCGCACGCGCATTCAGGCCGCCAGGCTCATGCCTGGCCCTTTTCGTAGACTCGCTCGTTCTCAGCATCGAAGTAATATACTCTGCCGTTCCGGTAGGAACGAACCGAAAGATCGATCGTAGCCATCACCTTGTAGCCCAGATCCACCGGGCAATTCGGCTGCTTCCTTGTCCGGATGCAATCGAGGAAGTTATCGACATGCAGCAGATCGCCTTCGTTCCCCACCCCATCAATGCGAACCATTTCGTTCCCGTATTGTTTCGCGAACTCCGCCACGTACGGACTCTCGGGAACAATGTCGGCGTAGTCATATTGCCGGGACGGAGGTCCTTCCCACTCGTCGCTGAGATGAATCGTCGCCTTCGTTCCGCGCAACATCATCCGCGGTCCATGCTCGTTCACTTGCGACGACTGAATCGTCATCGAATATTTGCTTGGATAATCCGCGGCCGTCAGGAAGGTATCAGGAGTCTGCCGGCCATCGTTGTAGACCCACAGCCCTCCCATTCCGGCGGAGCGAATCGGAAAGTCATTGGCAATCGCAAGGTGAAAGGGGGCAACCACATGGTAGTGAAGGTCGGTGGCAATGCCGCCGGAATAATCCCAGTATTTCCGGAACCGAAAGAAGCGATCTGCGTTGAACGGAATCTGAGGCGCTGACCCCAGCCATTGCTTCCAGTCAATATGGTTCTCGCCCGTCCCGTCAGGCCCCGCTCCCGGGTCGATTGGCCAGTTCCAATCCCCGGTTGGAACGTTACGGCTATATGTGCCCTGCACCGCGACCACCTGCCCAATCATGCCCGACCGGATAATCTCCCGAACCTTTGGCCAGCGGTGCCATGAAAGCCCCTGCACACCGACCTGGATCACGCGATTCAGCTCCTTCGCCCTATGTGCTACTACCTTGGCTTCCTCGACGGTGTGCGTCATTGGCTTTTCGACATAAACGTCCTTGCCGCTGTTGATCGCATCCAGCGTCATGGAAGCATGCCAGTGATCGGGAGTTGCAATGAATACAGCGTCTATATCCGGCCGCTTCAGGACCTCTTCGTGCTGCGTGTACGTCCTGGCGCCCGGAACCAGCTTCGAGGCTCTGGTCAGCCGCCTTTGATAGACGTCGCAGAGCGCCACGATCTGAATGTCTGCCTTGTTCCTCCTGTGCTCCAGCAACAAATTCAGATGATCCGACCCACGCAACCCGAGACCGATGATGGCTACATTGATGCGATCATTCGCACCGATCACGCGTGCCCACGCGGGCGTCATCGCGGTCGCGGCTGCCCCATACGTCGCCGTTTTCAAGAAACTGCGCCGGGATACGGGCGCTGACATACCTGCCATTTCATCCATTCCAACTCCTTTCGGATTGACCGCTTGGGTGTGCGATGAATCGAATCCCCGTTTCCAGGCGGCACTTAAGCCCGCACCGAAATCTGACTGCGATACGCATGCGGCGCGCTAACATGACAAATCGATGCAGTGTGCAACCGATTGCGGAAACCGATTTCCCATAACCTGTGTAAATAGTAAATGAGGCTCTTGTCAAGTCTGCAAAGCCGTCAAATGCAAATTCGTGAGACTGCCGCTCAGATCCGATCATCGCTTCGAAATGCGGCGCGCCTTGCTCCGCGCAGGCGCGGTGGATTTACGAATCACCAGCGAGGTTTCCAGACGGTAATCCGCGCCTCGATGGCGTTTTAGTCTGAGCATCTTCTCGAGCGCCTCGAAAGCAGTCGTTCCAAGCCGCTCGCGAGGAACACTGATCGTCGTCAGTGGCGGCCGCGCAAGAAAGGCAAAGGAGATGTCGTCGATCCCGATAATGGACACATCTTCCGGAATGCGCACGCCCGCGGACTCCAGAGTGCTCATCGCCCCCATCGCGATCAGATCGCTGCCGCAAAAGATGACTGTCGGGATGTCTGGAACGGAAAGAATGTCCCGGACCGCCGAAGCACCGGCGTCCACGCGGTAGTCGCTGCTGGTCACTGGAAACGGCTTCAGCCCCCGTCTAGTCAACCCGGCCACAAGTTCATGCTTGATGCGCGCCGCGGTCCGGTTTGCTTCCGGACCCGCAATGACAGCGGCGCGCCGATGGCCCAGCCCCGCGACGTGCTCAATCGCTTGCAGGATGCCGCCTTTGTAATCGATCGAGATGTTGCTGACCAATTTGTCAGAAGAACAATAGTTCGTGAACACAACGCCGATGCCGGCCTCGGCAAGCGCTTCGGTCGCAGTATTGTCGATGGACGACGTCATAATTGCCACGCCGCGGACGTCACTCTCCACGAGCTTTCGAATAATGGACTGGGTGCGGGTCTTGCTGTATTCCGTGTTCAGAAGCAGAACGTCGAAACCCCTGTCCCATGCCGCAGCCTGGAACCCACGGATCACTTCAGGGAAAAAAGGATTGGCAATCTCGGAAATAACCAGCCCGAATAGATCGCTTTGTCCCGTAGCCAGCCTTCGCGCATGAACGTTCTTGTAATAGCTGAGTTCACGCACGACCTCAAGCACGCGCTGCCTTGTCTCGTCTGAAATGTAGTGGGTCTTATTCAATACTCGCGACACGGTGGCAGGGGAGACGCCGGCACGCGCAGCTACGTCCCTCATCGTGTAAGCCATCGCACTTCCTCTCTCAAAGCGTACTTACACCTGTCACTACCTAGTCTAAAGCTGCACAGAACGATCCTATATGCGGCAAACCTAACATTTCTGACGGCCATTTCCCCTCCAACCTCAAGCATTTCCGTCGAACGGCATGGCCGGGCCGTTCACCGCTCAACGTCGATCGTCGCTTTGAGGCGAAAATCGCGCGACGACGTACCCACGTTTACTACTCGCGGTCCACTGGCAAGTTCCCACTTGTTGCCCGCAGTTGACCAGTACTCGAGAGACCGGAGCGGCACATGCAGTGTAACCTTCAGGCTTTGCCCCCTATTAACATGAACGCGATCAAAAGCCGCCAGAGCGTGGACGGCAAACTGCACGCCACCCCCCGGCTGCTTCTCCGGGCTGTCGAGATACACCTGTGGTACTTCGTCGCTTGCTCTCTGACCCGCATTCCGCAGTGTGAATTTCACATCGAGCCCTCCATCGGCCGACCGCGATACTTTAAGCCCGGAATATTCAAACCGCGTATATGACAAGCCATATCCAAACGGATAGAGTGGCTTAAGCTTCTGCTGGTCATACCAGCGATAGCCCATAAAAATGCCTTCCGAATAAACCGTCTTGCCTTGCCCTTCCAGGCGCGATTCGCGCTCTGGGTGCGCCGGATCATTCGCTAAACCCTGATCTAGACGCTCTGGCCAGGTGAAGGGCAGCCGTCCCGCTGGACTCACCTTTCCAAGCAGCAGGTTTGCAGTCGCCCATCCGCCCTCGTCTCCTGGAAACCACATCTGCAAAACACCTTTGACCTTTGGGAGCCACGGCATTGCCACCGGTTGCGACACATTGAGCACCACAACTGTGTTCGGATTCACCGCTGCAATATCTGAGATGAGTTTGTCCTGATTCCCGGCAAGCTGAAAGATCGGGTTGTCCACGCCCCAGGCAAATACCACGGCCACCCGCGCGTGCCGTGCTGCCGCAATTGCCGCGTCGTAATTTGCTTTCTGCTGTGCAGGGGTTACCCAGCTCAGGCGTACCTGTGTTGGATCATTCGACGTGTCCGGCTCGACCGCGACTTTTATTGTGTGCGCCCCAGCCTTCAGATCAACTGTTGCCTGCAGATCGTCCAGCCCATCCCTCGTTGGCAGAACATTGTCCTGGCCCGCCTGCGTCACATTCCCGTGAATCACCATCTGATGGTTCGAAACCAGCTCTTTACCATCCAAAGTCAAAGACGCATAGCAGCCGAGATTTTGAAGATACAGAACGTAACTTCCTGCGCTGGGTACGGTGAGTGTGCCCTCCCATTGGAAAGTTGAGTTTGCTGGCAGAGCATTTCCAGTCGAATCTGCAAAGCTCAGCTGCCTGTCGATTTGCCTCTTCCCCGAGTTCGACATGCGGCGAAGTCCGGGCTCGCCTTCGTGAGACAGGAACTTCGCCGGAATCGCCGTGCCCGTCAAATCGTCAGCGACGGCGTAACGAATGTTGACCGCCGGATCGCCCGCGGTATCCTTTTTCAGCGTGTAAAATGGCCCAATCTCGCGCGAAGGAATGCCCACAGCCTTCTCGTCTGCAATGCCAATCGCCATCGTCTGACCAGCTCCGGGCCCAATCAACACCAGCGATTTCAGGTCCTGCTTCGTCAACGGAAGCACGTTGTCGTCATTCTTTAGCAAGACCGCTGCATCTTCCGCAGTCCTTTCGAGCGTCGGCGCGTCGGCGTCCGCGTCAATCGGAGTGATGTTGTGTTTCGACTTGCCGTCGAGCAAACCAAAGCGATCCATCTGGACAAGGATGCGTCCCACAGCGCGATCGATATTTGCTTCCTGCACCACGCCGGACTGCACAGCCTTCCGCATCGCCTCCGGCATGTTTTTTTCGATCGGTCCCGGCATCTCCAGATCAAGCCCGTAATTCACGAAATTCGCGGTATGATTCGCGCCCCAGTCCGACGTAACAAAGCCCTTGAAGCCGACCTCATCGCGGAGGATTTTGATGAGAGTGTCGGGGTTGTTGCATGCATATGCGCCGTTAATCTTGTTGTACGAACACATGATCGACGATACGCCGGCGTTGACCGCGTCCACGAAAGGCGCAACGTATATCTCATGCAGCGCCTGCTGGCCGATCTCGACGTCCATGCCCCCGTCATACCCGACATAGTGCTTGGCCATCGACAAAATGCCCTGGCTCTGAATGCCCTGAATCTCCGCCGCAGCAATCTGGCCGGTGAGCAGCGGGTCTTCGCCGAAGGTGTTGTAGCCGCGTTCAAATGTCAGGTCGCGGTCCATATTGATGAACGGCTGCAGTGCAACGTCGATGCCCAGTGCGCGCGCATCGCGTCCAATCACAATGCCGTTCAGCCGCGCGTCCTTACGGCTGAAGGTCGCGGCCAAACCCATCGTCGCGGTCAGAGCCGTAGACGGCACTCGCGTCAACACTCCAGGCGGACCATCCGCAAAACGCATCGGCGGAATCCCCAGCCGCGGAACCCCCGGCAAATAGCCGGCCTGCCCTTGGAACGTCGCCGGATCTTCGTTCGCACCATCAAGCATGCTTACCTTCTCATCAAAGGTCATTTCGCTCAGCAACCGGTCCACGCGCCCATTGCCCGTCACCACCGGAACAGAGCCGGCAGCAGTCTGCGCCGCGCAACGTTCCGGCCTCAAGGCCTCGGCCGATAAAACGACGAAGGCGAACAAAAACGTCGCTGCCACGCGACCCAGCGTCTTTCTGCTTCCCGGTTGACTCACCACGTATCTCCTGTAACTGTTTGAGCACACCAGCGAGCGCGCCGCGCGAATGAACCACGAAGCGTGGCCACGCTGCCACTGGGATGATGTACAGACTGCTTCTTAACTATTGGGGTGCATCGGTGATCGTCTGCGATCCCGCATCCCAGAAAACCTGCCGCTTGCGGAAATACGATTGATTCGCCATGTGGCACGCAATGGCTGCATGATTTCCGAAGACAGCATCCTCTACGTTTGGCTTGCGCGTCCTCACAGCATCGAAGAACGTCCAGAGGTGCGGCCGCAAATCGTCCCAGTCATCGCCCGCATAGATTGTCTGCCCAGTCAACGGCTCTTTCCCCGGCGGAGGATCGTGCTTCTCATGCCATTCACTGACATACTCCGCACGCATCTTGGCCGGATAGCTGGAATCGTAGTAGCAGGGCGCTGTATCGACTCCCGCCTGGGGAGTGTAATGGATACCAAACTCCGTTGTATCCAGGATTCCCTTCGGCCCCATATAGGTCGCCCGCTCGAGAGTTTCCGTGCTCAGGCCGAGGCGAATGTACACAGGAATGCCGTGATAATCGAACAGCACTGGCTGCAGGTCCGGCATATCGCGACCGTCCTTCCAGCGGTAGATTCCACCAAGCGAAAGCGCTGAGCGTGGAGGCTCATTCCAGCCCAGCGTGAACATCATCGCGCTGATCAAATGCACCATCAGGTCGCCCGCCACGCCCGTGCCATAAGCCCGCCAGCAACGCCACCGCGCAAAGCGATCGGGATTGAAGGGAATCTTGGGCGTATCTTTAAGCCATGTATCCCAGGCCAGATTAGCCGGAGAGAGATCCGGCGGCGGCGGATATTCCCACGCTCCCGTAGGATCGTTTCGTCCCAGCGTAAGCTCGACCATCGTAACGTCGCCGATGGCTCCGCCGTCATACATCTCGTGGGCCTTAGCGCACAAAGCCGAGCTCACGCGCTGCGCTCCCACCTGTACCACCCGGTTGTTGCTGTGCGCGGCTTTGACCATTTCAAAGCCTTCCGCCACTGTATGCGACATGGGCTTTTCGCAATAGACGTCTTTTCCCGCCTGGCATGCGTCGACAAGCACCTGCTCATGCCAGAAGTCCGGCACCGCAACCAGGATGCAGTCGATATCTTTGCGGTCCAGGAGCCTCCGGTAGTCCCGTGTCGTCTCCAGATTCGGGTTACCGGTGATCTCTTTGGCCAGCGTGTGGCGGCCGTCATACAGGTCCGCGGCTCCTACACACTCAACGCCCGAAAGCGTCAGCGCATTCGACAGTACTCCGGAGCCCTCCATCCCCACACCGACAATTCCAAATCGGAGCCGGTCGTTTGGGCCAACGGCTTTGGTCATCGGTGGAATCCGTGGTTCGAGCATCATCGCTTTGCCGCTTGGCGTCAAAAGCCCTCCCGCTGCTATAGCCCCGGCTTGCAGAAATCGGCGACGAGAAAACTCATCCATTCTATTTGCCCCCTTTGTTCGCATTTACCATTGTCAAACTCATTTGCAGAAACTCCGCTTTTCGGCCGCAAGACAACCTATTCGGGCGGCCGAACTCAGCAGCCGGCTCAGTGCAACGACCGCGCTCATATTGCAGATTCGCTTCTATGCTCGCCCGCTTTGAAGTTCTGCAGGATGTATTCCGATGTCCTCAACGAAAACGCGAGAATTGAAAGCGTTGTTGTCTTGTCCGTGCAATTCAGAAAAACGCTGGCGTCGCACACATAAAGATTCGGCACATCATGCGACTGCCCGAAGCGATTCGTCACAAAATGCTTCGGATCGTTCCCCATGCGGCACGTTCCAGTCTCGTGAAGACTGAAGCCCGGAGACTCTATCTCCCCGTGTCCCTCGTAAATGGCGCCCGCATTCCTGAAAATCTCCCGGCAGGATTCCTTCGCATGTTCCCACATCTTCAGTGCATTCTCGTCCCACTCAAAGTGAATCCGGACTTCCGGAATGCCATAGATATTTTTCTTCTCTGGGTCGATATCGACGAAATTCTTGTCCGAACGCTGCGATGGGGCCTGCACATAAAAACTGAGCGGCGTGGGATAGCGGCGCTTGATCTCTGCCTTGTAGGAGCTGCCGTAGCCTTCGATATCGTCGTAATAGCTGGGAAAAATCTCGCACCCGCCGTCGGGATACATCGAGTACCCACGGATGAATTTTTCCTTCGTTGGATTCTCTAGGTTCTGCCAGCGCGGCAGCCACGCTACTGAAGTTGATGACACGTTGTCGGGAAAACTCGGCGCCCCGAGTAATTGAGGCAGGTAGCCGAACGCCGTCGTGCCGTAAAGGTGATCGCAAAGGTTGCGTCCCAGCTGTCCGCTCGAATTACCGATTCCCGTCGGCCAGTGCCGCGACTTGGAACTCAACATGATGTGTGCCGAAGCGATGCACGACGCCGCTACCACCACCGCTTTGCCGTAGACTTCGACTTCCCGCCGCGTTCCCCGGTCGACATAGGCCACTCCCTTTGCTCTGCCATCGCTATCCACGAGAATCTCTCTCGCGAGCGCATTCGTCCGCAACTCAAGATTCCCCGTGGCGTTGGCCTTTGGCAGAAAAAAATACGGCGAGGAGAAAAACGCGCCCACGTCGCAGCCGTTTGTGCAGTTGCCGCAATAGTGGCAGGCCGGGTGTCCTTCGTGCGGAACCGTGAGTTGCGCGTATCTATCCGGAAGATAGGGGATGCCCGACTTCTCTGCCGCAGCCTGAAGAATGTAGTCCCTGCAGCGGAAGCGGATCGGCGGAAGATACACGCCATCGGGGTTCGAGGGACGGTTCTGCACCGTGCTCGCCACGCCAATCATTCTTTCGATGCGCGAATAGTACGGAGCAATCTCGTCGTAGCTCACCGGCCAATCAACATCGAACCCGTCTCTCGAGGCCGCCTTGAAGTCAATCTCCGCAAATCGAGCCGACGAGCGTCCCCAAAAGTTCGTCTTGCCACCCACCGCAAAGCAGCGAGGCCACATCCACCGCGTTCCCGGAGCCGTGGAGTAGGCAAGATCGTGCTCCCAGATGTTCGGCCCGTACTCGTTGTCCATGTAGCCGACACTCTCAGCGCGTTGCTTCGGAGAGCCGAACCCGCGAAACGGCATGTCATACGGCATGCGGTGTTCCTGGAAGTCTTTTTCTGGAATGAGCTCCCGCCCGGCATTCAAGGCGCACACCTTGAGTCCTGCTTCACACAGGGTCTTGATAGCGATGCCGCCGCCCGCTCCAGTCCCAATGACGATAACGTCGAATTCTCTCAAAGCCACGCCTCAGATTCCGGTGTGCTCGGCATCGCACGCATGATTACATCCCGGCGATGTCGCGTAGAACTTTAATCCCGGAAAATCGAGCGCCTCAAGGCCAATCTTCGTTGTGTAGAAACCCATCACCGTATATTGACGCGCGAGTTTGAAGAAGTCCTGCCCGGCCCTCTCGTCTGCACGTTGATATTTTTTATAGGCTAGACGGTCGAGAATCCGCGTCTGCTCCGCACGCGGCAACCCTGTAAATGTTCGCTGCCTTCCTGCCGCCCCATCCAGCCACGCCAGCCCGCTCCGAAAAGGCTCGTGCAGGGATGAGTCGTTCTGCACCATAAAGTCGATGAACTCGGCGACACCGGCTTCCTTGGCGCCCGGCCCCTGTTCGCTCGGCAAGATCAATTCCGTTAACGTTTCAACCGTTCGGTATTCGTGTGGCGTAAAGAACTTCGGTATGTAAGCTCCACCCGGACCGCCCCCCGAGGCCGGCTGTTGCTCGGCTTTACCAAGCGCGTAACACCAACGTGAAAACCCTGGCGTCGCTGCCGCAACCGCGGCAAGTGAGAACGCCTGCAGAACCTGTCTCCGGCTTGGACTCTGTCCGGACATGCTCCCCCTTGCAAGTTGCAGCCTAATGGCTCTGCTAATGCAAAAGCAAAACCATCAGGCTGGATTCGCGACTGAGGTATTTACCTCACTCCTTCGCCGGCGTCAGAATAATATTGCGGAAAGCAACGCGTCCCTCTTCGCTGCCTTGCAGATAAATCGGGCCAGGCTGACCTTCATTGCTATCTAGCGCACCGCCTGTGATCCCGTCGATCTGCTTGTGATCAATCACTGTTATACCGTTCTGCACCACGGTGACGGTTCTTCCAATCAGCGTAATATCAAACGTCTGCCATTTGTTTGCAACGCGTGGCTGTTCCGGTATGGGATCAAGAAATCCGTATACGCCTCCGGTGTGGTGGCTCGGCGGTTCACTCACCGAATCCGTCTCGATCTGGACTTCGTATCTTCCCCGCAGGAACACGCCACTGTTCGACTTCACACCGCAGTTGAACTCAAGGTGCAGCTTGAAGTTGCGGAACTTCTTCCGGGTAATGATCTCGGTGCCGTGACCGGTGCTCACAAGCGTGCCATCTTCGATCTTCCAGCTACCTGCGTTGGCTGGGTCTTTAAATCGCCAGCCGTCAAAATTCTTGCCGTCAAACAGCCTGATCGGCTTTCCCCATTCCGTGACAGGATGGAAGGTGAGTGCCGGAGCACGATGACCTGTCAGTATCCACGTATGCTCCGAATTATTCACTTGACCCGTTAGCCGATCTCCAAGGCGCTTCACAGTGTAGGTGGTATTCACCGGAAAGCCCTCTTCGTTCGCGGGAGAGACAAAAACCAGTTCGCCATCCCTCAGTTCCACCTGCTTCATCGGCGTGGCATGGTCCGTCACTCCCACAAACAGTACCTTGACCTGCCCCTGGCTTTCAGAAACGTCGATCCACGAAGGCAAAGTGCCCGAGGAATTCGTCAACGTAAGGTCCCAGCGCCCCAGAAATGGCTTGGGAGAACTCTGGGCAATCGCGCAGTTCGCGACAAGCATGGCGCAGAGTCCCAGAAGCCCCGCATACAGTTGTGCAGTCCGCCTGCGCGCAACGAAAGACGATACTGTTCTCTTCGGCTCACCAGACCCACCACCAATTGATCTTGAAAATCGCGGCATTAACTTCTCTCTCTCCTCTTTGTCGGATCTCATCGTTAATATTTTGAAGGCTTGATCGCTCGCCTATCCGGCCCCAGTTTAGCCCCGCCAGTGCCCGAAGGAACCAAGCAGAGCATCATGGTGTGAGTTGCCCTGCTCAACTTTTGAGAGCAATAGGAAATCGCTTTCCGCAAGCGTTTTCCAATCTACCTTCCACCTCGGGCGCTGTCAAATCACAATCGTCGGACTCTTGAACCCATGAAGGGTGCAGACAAGCGCACCGCCCTGGAGACAGTGGTACCGAAACGGGCCGCGTCCGCGACCGAAGACAATGGGTCGCACCAGTGCTCAGAATCGCCTGTAATTACGCACGTTGTTGAAGCGGATTGCCCACAAAAGCCCCCACCACCGGAC
>JASHUR010000052.1 GCA_030039895.1 Acidobacteriaceae bacterium
CGTCCACCAACAGATGACGGATATTGTCGCTAATGGCGAACGGCGTATCCGGGTCGAAATTTGGATCGCTGAGCACCTGTCTGGCCGCAAGCGCGATCTCCGTAAAGTCCACTAGATTCTGCTGCGCAAACAGAACTCTGAGTTCAGCAATCGCCTGCCTCAGAACGAGCAGGACATGCTGTAGGGTCTCCCATTGCTTATCGTCGTAGCGTAGCAGCGGTGCGTTACGCACAGCGGCAAGTGCCTCCTGCAAGCCATCGACCTTGTTGCGCTGGACAAGAAACTCTTCCATCAGTTTCTTTGTCTTCTTTTGTTCCGCCGTTGAGGATGGAAAGCCATTATTTTTATCGACCTTCTTCCTGAAATTCCCTTCTTTAGTAAGCAGAAACTCCGCAATGCACAGCCAGTCCTTAGCCGCAAGCGTCTCCGGCTTCGGAAGTTTTAGCATTTCAGCAAGCGCTGCAATTTTCTGATTTCCGTTTTCGATTGCATACCGCGCAAGCTCCACCAACTCGTCTTCAAGCAGCGGGACACGCGTCATCAGCTCGTATACCCGACCATGAACGCGCCTGACTTCATCCCGAAGAGGGTGTTCCAGCACCGAACGCAGCTGTGACCATTCGTCTTCGCTCATATCTGGAGTCAGTGGAAACAGCCGGACCCACTGATCGCGCTTCGCCAGCATGCCTGTGATCAAGCTCACGCAGTCGCCCAGATTGTTGTCGCGCAACGAGAGTAAATGTCGCAGAGCTGCTTCAAGCTTTGGCTCTGCTCTACCCAGCAGGCCCAAAGTGCGCCTTGCAGCCTGGGCATAAAGTGGTTTTGCATTTTCCGCTGGCGAGAGACTTCCACCAAGGCGCGAAAGCAGTGGCTGATTCTGTGCAATCCGCAGGCAAAGCGAATCAATTGTTTCGATGTTTAAACGGTGCGGCTGCTCGATCAACCGCCAACCGCGATCTTCCGCATGCGCAAGTGCAGTGCGCGCTAACGCGTCCCGCTCGGCGTCCGATGTCGTTTCTCCCCGAGCAGCCCTTTCGAGATCCTGCAGGATGCGCGTCCGCATTTCCGCAGTCGCCGCGCGCGTAAACGTGATCGCCAATACCTCTTCCGGCTCATCCACAACTGCCAGCAGCCTCAGGAAGCGCCGGGTCAGTAAATCCGTCTTGCCCGAACCCGCAGGCGCCTGCACAATGAAAGACTCGTCGGCCGCAAGCGCACGCGCCCGTTCTGCGGCATCTGCGGGAACGCTACTCATCACTGTCCTCGCCGCTATCGTCTTCGCTCTCAGCCTCCTCCAACAGATTCCGCGCCTCTATCACACGGCAAAGTCCCTGCAGACCACAATATTTGCAGGTTTCTTTTCCTGCCTTCGGATCAACTATGGCTTCACCGCGAAGAAATTCATCCGCCAACCGTAGCAGCTCCACCTCCCATGCATCCCGCCGCTGCGCGTCGTAGGATACTTTGGCCAGCTTCTTATTGCCGCCATTGTTAGCAAGGACAGGCACATCCTCGCCCGCTGTGCTCCCTTTCCATGCAGTCCCGTCGGCGCGAATCTGCCCAAACAGCACGCCACGAACATTCTCAATCCCACCAAAGACTGCGTAGAGCGGCAGCTGCGGCTCATTTGGCCGAGGAGTCTCCCAGTCCTTTGCTGAAACCTTGCTGCTTTTGTAATCAATCAGGACCCGTCCCGCATCTGCCAGCTCATCCACCCTGTCCACACGCAATCGCAGCTTCAGCTCGCCCACGCTGACGTTATCCAGCCTCTCTTCACACGCGATTACTTCAAATGGCGCCCGCTCGGCTTCCTGTTCCATCCACGCCTTAAGCCTCAGCTGCAACCGCTGCTTCTCGCTCGTCAGATACGCCCGTTCCCATTCGTTCGCGACCTGCTCTCGCGCGGCAAATGTTTTCGCAATCGCCCTTTTCAAAATCTCATCCAGTTGCCCTTCGCGAATCGCTGCCTGCAGGTCCTCGAGCGAGTGAAGCGCGCCGTCGTTTGGCGACCATATCTTTTCCAGTGTTTTGTGAAGCAGAATGCCCCGTTCGCTCTCTGACAGCCCCCACTCATTCCGGTTCAACGGCCTGGCACATAGGCGCTCCTTCGCGAAAGCCTGGAATGGACATGCTGCCTGCCCTTTCAGCACCGCATACCCGCCCGCAACCACGTCTGGCGGCCATGCGGCAACCTCAGAACTTTCTTCCACTTCTTCGAGTGCCGAACCTTCTTCATCGATCAGCGGCTCGTCTCTCTCCAGCCACGCAGCATCCTGTGGCAACAGCGGTGAAGGCCGCATCTCGCCGTCTTTGTTTCGCTTTGCGTAGCTGAAGACCACCCACGACGCGCTCGTAGCAACCCTTTCGGTTACCGCTCGGCCAAACGCCAGATCCTTCTCTGGATCGGCATACGGCATACTACGACATCTCTGCACATCATTGGGCAGCAAAGGATGCGATCTGCCGCGGAGAGGCCAGCTCTGATCATCGACAGAGAGAAACCACACCGCATCGAACTGCTGGCCTGCCGCTTCCATCGCTCCCATGATTTGCACGGGCGCGCCCACTGACTCAGGCGCAAAGATCACCTCCTGGGCATAGCCTTCGAGCGCTTCGAGGAATTCTTGGTACTTCATCCCCCGCCCGTCAAAGTCAAGGAGCGCTACCTCATCCAACGCCCGCTCCCAGCGTCGCAGCGCCTGGAAGTGCACAGTATTGCGCTTGGCCGCACCCGGCCAGCCACCCTCGCGAAGCAACAACTGAGCGATGTCAGTCCATCTGCCCGGCAAACGCTCTTCCTCTTCGATCCGGTTCGCCGCTGCGACTTTGTGCATGGCCGTCAGCCGCGTCACCACCGCTCTGTCTTCTGCGCTGGGAAATTTCAAGAAGTCAGAAAGCGAAATCTCCAGCGAGAGCGCTCCCGCGTCTCTCCGTCTGGCGTTCAGCCTCGCCAGACTCATAAACTCTGCCTCCTCCTGCAGCAAAAAGCCTGAGAGCAGCAGCCATGTAACCTCCTCGTCCTCTAGCGGCCCGTGCAACCAGCGCAACAGCATCAGGGCCGCTCGAATCACTGGCACATTTCCCAACGGAAGGCCCAGCGAAAACTCGAACGGCATTGGCTGTGCAGTAAAAATATCCTGTGCCTGAGGCATCAGGACGCGGCGAAATGTTCGCTCCAGCTCGTTTCGGATCGCACTCAGATCCGGCGCAAGAACCGCAATTCTGGCCTCCGGGTTCTCCTTGAGCCGCTCTCGTACCCAGCGCGCGCACACCACAATCTCGTGCTGTTGCCCAGGTGTAGCGACATATTCTTTTCGCGCTGAGGAAGCTGCCGTGGCTCCAAAAGCCACCTTCACGCCCATTTCAGCAAGCGCGTCCAGCAAGCGCTTCTGCGCCGGAGTCGCCCTCTCAAAGCCAACCAGCAGCATCTCTTCAGGAAGCCTGCCTTTAGCCAAAACCGTAGCGATCTTGTGTTCGAGATGTGCTCTCGGCATCCAGTTTCGCTGTGCACAATCGCGATCAAAGTCTGCTGCCCAGTGGCGAAACCTCTCGGCGTCGTTCTTTCCCCACTCGTGATAACGCTCGGCATGGGCCTCATAGCTGCTCAATAACGCATACGCGTCTTCGGCCAAGGTAGCCATCCCTGCGGGAGACACCAGCGTTTGCGCATCTTCTTTCAGCATGCGCGTCCATACCCTGCGCTCCTGAAGGCTGGTCAGCAGCAGCGGAGCATTTGCTTCGCTCAGCGAAACCGCCTGCCACTGCGTGTGCAACCACGTGTCCCAGTCTTCAATAGGTGGAGTCACCCATGCCCGGCGCCCTGCCCTGCGCTGCTCCAGCGCATACTCCCGCCTTAACCAGCGCGCAGTGCGAACTGTCGCGGTCAGAATCGTCGTATTCGCAGCAAATGCGCGCTTGATTTCTGATGAGATCGGCATGCTGTTGCAGATCGAAACTCAAGTGTAAACTGGTTCTACATGCGCTTTTACTCTGGATTCATGGCTGTGCTTCTCGCAAGCGCTGTGGTTGCAGTTTCCGGATGCCACTCTGCACCCGCTCCCGCAAATACCTCTGCTACCTCTGCAAAGAACGGCGTCAAGCAGTACCACATCCGCGGCATGGTGATCTCAACTGACACCGCCAATGGCGTGGTCACGGTCAACACGGAGGCCATCCCCGGTTTTATGCCGCCGATGATCATGCCCTACAAGCTCGAAAATCCTGGCGTAGCTTCCGGACTCCACCCAGGAGACACTATTACAGCGGAACTGCTCGCATCCAAAGACTCCGACTTTCTCGATCAAGTCGTGATCGTGAAGCAGGCCAACCTGAATTCCCTTCCAAAAATACAGTATGAGCCGCTTGTCCCAGGCGAAAGAGTCCCCGATTTCAGCTTTCTAAATCAGAGCAACAAGATCATCCACATCGATCAGTTTCGCGGCAAGGTCCTGCTCATGACCTTCATCTATACGCGCTGCCCGCTTTCAAACTATTGCCCACGCATGAGCCGCAACTTCGCTGAGATCAACAAAACCCTTGCTACTGAGCCAAAGCTCTACGACAAGACCCACTTGCTCAGTGTCAGCTTCGATCCCAGTTACGACACGCCTTCGGTTCTCCGCAGCTACGGCGGCGCTTATACCGGCAAGTACACCGAGGAAACCTTCAAGCACTGGGACTTCGCCGCGCCTCCGCAGAAAGAGCTGGCGAAGGTCCTCAAGTTCTTCCTCATCGGCGTGACGCCCGAGAAGAACCACGTGCTCGCCCACTCGCTCTCGACTGTTGTGATCACTGCTCAGGGAAAGATCTACAAGTGGTACCCCACGAACACCTGGACCCCGCAACAGCTGCTGGGTGACGTGAACACTCTGCTCAAGGATCAGACCCATTCATGATCGCAATCCTTATGGGTGTAACTGCCTCTGGAAAATCGACCATCGCCGCTGAGCTTGTGAAATTGACTGGCTGGGAGTTTGCCGAGGGCGACGACTATCACAGCGAGGCAAATAAACAAAAGATGCATTCCGGGATCCCGCTTACTGACGAGGACCGCGCCCCCTGGCTCGCCAGCCTTCACGAAGTGATCGCTGGATGGGTCCATAACGGCAAAAGCGGAGTTATGACCTGCTCCGCTCTCAAGCAATCGTACCGCGACGTGCTGACGGCGGGGATACCCAAGAAAGCTTATCGCTTCGTCCTGTTGGATGTCCCCCTTGATGTTCTTAGAGCGCGCATCAAAGACCGGCCCAGTCACTTTATGAACCCTGATCTCCTGCAAAGCCAGCTCGATACGCTGGAGTTGCCTCAGGATGCTTTGCGCGTCGAAGAATGCGGCGAACCGCGGGACATAGCGAAAAATATTTTGAGTCAACTCGCGCCTGCATATATATCGTAGCTACATAGCAGCGGGCATTTTGGAGGGCACCCTCAATGGCAAAAATAACTATCTGTCTTGGTATCGTGTTGATTCTGCTCGGAATCGTGGGCTTTGTCATCACCGGCAGCCAGCATCCTACATCGCTGATCCCTGCTGCCGTCGGGCTCATCCTTTCCATCCTGGGCTTCCTTTCGCTGACTGAGGATGCAAAGAAGCGCATGCTTTACATGCACATTGCCGTCACCGTAGGACTGCTGGGTTTTCTCGGTACCGGCTGGAGCATCGTCGATTATTTCCAGATGCTGGGTGGCCGGCCGTTTCCGCATCCCATCGCCGTTGAAGAAAAGGCTGCTATGGCTGCAATTCTCTTGTTCTTCGTGCTTCTTTGTGTGCGTTCGTTCATCGCGGCGCGGCGAAGCAGGGCATAATAGCCAAAGCATAATCTCAACGTCTTAAGGACCAAATGCGTGCCCGGACTTCGCGGCCCTAATCTCGGATCGATGTCAGCAAGAGCTGAACGCACACACGCGTCCACGAAGAGCACACGCCCGTCTGGACAGGACGGTTCTGCCAGCGAAGAACGGCGCAGGCCGCCGCTTAAAAAGGTGCTGCCAGAGATATGGCAGCTCATCCGCCCGCGCCGCTGGCTCATCCTGCTCGGCCTCATCCTGGTTGGCATCAATCGATTTGCGGGTCTGGTTCTGCCCTATTCCACAAAGCCATTTATAGACAGCGTTCTTCGCCAGCATAACGCCAACAAGCTCCTTCCTCTGGTTGGACTTGTCTTTACCGCCGCCATTGTCCAGGCTGTAACTTCTTTTTCTCTCACGCAGCTCATGTCCAAGGCTGCGCAGCGCATGATCGCCGAAATGCGCATCAAGATCCAGCGCCACGTCGGCCGGCTTTCCGTTTCCTTTTACGACTCCAATCAGACCGGCATGCTCTCTTCTCGCATCATGTACGACGTCGAGGGTGTCCGGAATCTCCTTGGCACCGGACTGGTGGAGTTTTCCGGTAGCTTGCTGGCCACCGCGATGGTCTTCGGCTACCTGCTCCACAAAAGCCCCAGCCTTACTATTGTCGTCTTCTCAGTTCTGGGACTCTTTGTGCTTGTCCTGCAAAGAGTATTCAGGTTCATTCGCCCCATCTTTCGCGAACGCAGCAAAATCAATGCCGAAGTTCAGGGCCGGCTCATCGAGTCCCTTGGCGGGGTGAGGGTTGTAAAGGGCTACCATGCTGAGGAGCGCGAAGCCAGTGTCTTTGTCGATGGAGTGCACCGTCTTCTCAACAATGTCATGCGCACTATCACCGCCACCAGTACCATGTCACTGTCCGCAACTACGCTGCTCGGTGTGATCGGCGGCATTGTAATGTGGATGGGCGGCCACCGGGTGCTTTCCGGCCAAATGACCGTCGGCGGCTATGTTCAGTATTCATCTCTACTCATCGCCATGATCGCCCCCATCTTCCAGATCGTAAACATCGGCACGCAACTTACTGAGGCCGTCGCGGGCCTGGACCGGACTGTGGAACTGCTCAATCTTGAGGACGAATTCGTTGACCCTGCCCGAACTCAAAGGCTGGGCCCAATCCATGGCGACGTGGCCTTTGAAAACGTGACCTTCTCCTACGAAAAAGACAAACAGGTACTACACGGAATTTCATTTGAAGCCAAACCCGGAACAGTCACTGCTTTGATTGGCTCATCGGGCTCCGGCAAATCCACCATCATCAGCCTGATTTGCGCTTTTCATAAGCCAGACACTGGACGCGTGCTGATCGATGGCATAGACCTATCCACGGTGTTATTGGAGGATTATCGGTCGCTACTCGGCGTCGTGTTGCAGGAGTCTTTCCTGTTCGATGGGACCATCCGTGAAAACGTCATGTTCTCCCGCCCTACGGCAACAGAAGAGGAGTTCATCAACGCCTGCCGCATTGCATGTGTCGACGAATTCGCCGAGCGCTTCCCCGATCAATACGAGACGATTATCGGTGAACGCGGCATCAAGGTTTCTGGCGGCCAGCGCCAGCGCCTCTCCATTGCGCGAGCCATTCTGGCCGATCCCCGCATTCTTATCCTTGACGAGGCCACCTCCTCGCTCGATTCCGAGTCTGAAGCCATGATTCAGGAGGGGCTCAAGTTCCTCATGCAGGGACGCACAACGTTTGTCATCGCGCACCGCCTCTCAACCATCCGCCGCGCCGACCAGATTCTAGTCGTCGAAGGCGGCCTGATCGTCGAGCGCGGCACGCATGAGAGCCTCTTCGCGCTGGGCGGGCGCTACTACAGCCTCTATACCCGCCAGCACGGCCTCGATTCCAACCTCTTCCTCGCTCCAGGCGAGGGCGATACCGTGGAAGAGGAAGTCCCGTAAGTCAGTTCGCCTGCTTCGCCGCTCCCTCCAACGTTTCAGACGCACGTGTGATCGCCTGTGTCAGCACGCCGAGCTGTTGCTGTGCCGTCGCTGCGTCGTGCGCGTCAATCGCCTCGTTCACGCCCGGAATCACCACCGCAGCATAGCCGGTATATTCGCCCGGAGCGTAAATCGTGTGCTTGAACCACGGACGGTTCGGCAGCCCCTGCGGCGACAGCAGGTCTTCCTCCGTCTGTCGCAGAGCGGTGTTCAGTGCTGCATCGTTCGCCTGTGGATTTTCCTCAAGCGGCTTTACAACCTCCGCTGCAGCCAGAAAGCGATGCGCCGCATACAATGCGGGATCGAAATCAAGACTTACTTTGTCTCTCTTCGCCTTCTTCTCTGCATCAATCAGATAACCAGTAATTTCCCGCGCATAGGTCACGTAGTCGTAGGGCAGCACATCGGCGTCCGCCATATTCAGCGCTTCCAAGCCGAACACCCGCGCCTGCTCCTGCTCGTACACAAACGTAGGATCGGCATTCTGCGTAAACCACTGGAAGTCATCAAACGCAGAGTGGTACACTCCATACGGCCCGCTCGACCTGATGTCTGTTGCAGGTACGCCGAAGTGCTGGATAAACGGCGTATAGTCCGACCCGCTGCCCAAGTCACCGATGCGTGGGCCGTTCTGGTTCAGATCGCCTTCCCAGTGCTCGTTGAAGCCGAGCCTTGGCTCATTCTGGTTACGCCTCTGCTGCTGTCGCGCCAACCATTGCTCGTACACCGTTCCACCGGAGGGGCTCGGAACCTGCATGGTCACGGCGCGCACAAACTCCTTCAGTGACGGCACCGCCTCAGCCCCAAAGTTCGGTCCGGATACACCAATATCCATGTTGAAATAGGCCACCGCGTGCGCCAACTGCGGCCCATGCGCCTCAGTCCACTCTGTCGAGCCGATTAGGCCCTCCTCTTCGCCGTCCCAGCTTGCAAACACGATCGTCCGCTTCGGCCGCCATCCCTGCTTCAGTAGGGTCCCAATGCCGCGTACTGCCTCCAGCATGGCCGCTGTACCGCTGTTCGGATCCACCGCGCCAAAGGTCCACGCGTCACGGTGGTTGCCGGCGATCACCCAGTCGTTTGGATACTCCGTCCCCGGAATCCGCCCAATCACATCCCACAACGGGCGAAAAGCATAGTCCTGCTCAAGCAGCATATGCACCTTCACGTTGCCGGCTCCGCCGACATGGTAGGTAAACGGCAGCGCGCCCTGCCACCCATTCGGCACTGTATGCCCGCCCAGGCCCTCCAGGATCGGCTCCGCGTCATGCCAGGAGAGCGGTGTAGCCGGAATCTTCGGCATGGCTGGTGACTCGCTCGGCGGAATGCGCTTGGACGCGGGCAGGTCCGGCGTCGAGGCAATCCCCGGGGTCGTCACGTCGCCCGGAAACTCGAACATATACTCCACTGACCCGCGCTGTACGCCCGTCTCCGGCCTGTATGGCCCGTTCGGATACGTGTCGCCCCGGAAGTACCCGTCATCCTGCGGATCGGAGTAAAAGATCACTCCGGCAGCGCCATGCTGCTGCGCAAGGAACACCTTGACGCCCCGGTAATTCGCTCCATAGCGCACCAGGACAATCTTTCCTTGCACACTCACGCCCAGCTTCACAAGTGCAGCAAAGTCCTGCGGCCTCCCGTAATTCGCATATACCACCCCGGCTGTGATATCCGCTGACGGCGACGAGGCGCTAAACGGCGTCTCAATGCGTGGATCATTCTCATAGCGATCGCCCTCCACCTGCTCGCGCGTCGGTCCAGTCATAAGCAGCTTGCCGTCAGCACTGAACGCCTGCACTTCGATCTTCTTCGGCAGGTTCATCCATGCGACATAGGGAACGATCTTCGTCTCCAGCCCGGCAGCCCGGAATTTCGCTGCCACAAACTCCGCAGTGGCATAGTCTTCCTTCGATCCGGCAACGTGCGGGGCTGCGGTCAGCGCTTTCAGGTCCGCTCCGGCAATCTTCGCATTTGGCACAGCCATGAACTCGTCGTCCAGCTTTGACTGTGCGGAAAAGTCCCTGTATCCGAGGAATCCGGCCTGCGTTTGTTGCGCCATCGCAAATGCGGGCAAGAGTGCGAAAAAAACCAGAGAACGCCGAACCGCCTTCAAAGAGCCGCTCCTGACTTGAATTTTTGAATCTCTACAGCTTACAACAGCCCTTATCTCCGCTTCCCTTGCACCCACCGGAACCGTACAATAAAGACACGCCCGCAAAACCGCGGCCTGGAGGAAACGAGCGAATGTATCCCGAAATCATGGTCATTCCCATGCGCGAGGAGCTTACCCGCGCTGGAATCAAGGAAACACGCACGGCCGAGGAAATTGACGCCGCTCTGGCAAAGCCCGGAACAACCATGGTGGTCGTGAACTCGATCTGCGGTTGCGCCGCCGGTAAAATGCGCCCCGGTGTCCGCCTCGCCATGCAGAATTCCGTCCTCCCCGACCAATCCGTCACGGTATTTGCCGGTCAGGACCGCGAAGCCACCGAACGCGCACGCAGCTACTTTGAGGGACAGCCGCCGACATCGCCCGCGATCGCGATTCTGCGCGACGGCAAACTCGTTTATCTCATGCAGCGGTTTGTCATCGAAGCAAATACCGCCCAGGCGATCGGTCAGGAATTGGCCCGCGCCTTCAACGAATACTGCGCCAAGACCACCGCATAGCCCGGCTCTTCTGCTGCAAGAAGCCCCGCTTCAGGTGGGGCTTCTTCTTTCAGGCCTGCCCTTAACTGCGCCGCCGGGCCACCTGTTGGTAAACATCAACATACTCTTTGGCGGGCTTCTGCCATGTATACGACTTCGCCATTCCGTTCCGCATGATTTGCACCCAGCTCTTCTTGTCGTTCCGGAACACTTCCAGTGCCCGCTCCAGCGCCGAGTAAAAATCATCCGCTGTCTGGTTCATAAACTTAAATCCCGAACCAACCTGTGTTGCGGCGTCCCACTCATCCACCGTGTCATCCAACCCGCCCGTCGCGTGCACCACAGGGACTGTCCCATACTTCATGCTGTAAATCTGGTTCAATCCGCACGGCTCATAGCGTGACGGCATTAGGAAGATGTCGGCGCCTGCCTCTACTTTGTGCGCCAGTATGCTGTCATAAGCAATCTTGATCGATGCCGTGCCATGGTACTGGTTCTGAATCGTCCGGAACAGCCCTTCATAGTAGGGCTCTCCAGTTCCGAGCGCGATCAAAAATACATCTCCGCTCAAAAGCCTGGGAGCAATCTGTGCAATCAGGTCGAAACCCTTCTGCGTCGCAAAACGAGACACAATCCCCAGCACCGGTGTTTCGTCCGCAACATGCTCTGCTCCAAACGCATGCAGCAGATCGCGTCGGCACTCCTTCTTCCCTTCCAGATTCTCCGGCGTGTAATGCGCCGCAATGTTATGGTCGGTTGCCGGGTCCCACTCCTTGTAATCCACCCCGTTCAGGATTCCGTGGAGGTCCGCGGCCCGTGTGCGCAGCACGCCGTCGAGCTTTTCGCCAAACTCCGGAGTCTGGATCTCCTCCGCATACTTGCGGCTCACGGTAGTGATTGCGTCCGAGTAAACAATCCCGCCCTTCAGAAAATTGAATGTGTCGTAGTGCTCCACACGGTCCATCGTGAAAATTTCCCACGGAAGCAGCAGGCGCTCAGTCGTCTGCGGCGGAAACCATCCCTGATATCCGGCATTGTGGATTGTCAACACCGTCCCTGCATTCCGAAGGGCAGGGTCAAAGTAATAGATCGTTCTCAGATACACCGGAATCATCGACGTTTGCCAATCGTGCGCATGGAAGATATCCGGTACGCCAAGCTGCTTGGCGGCCTCAAGCACTGCGCGCGAAAAGAGCCCAAACCGCTCCCAGTTGTCTGGATAGTCCCCTGTTTGGGTCGCATACAATGATTCCCGGTCGAACATCTCTGGACAATCGACAAAATAGAACTGCACACCGTCGTGCACTCCACCATCGAGAATGGCTGAAAACCGGTTGTAGTACTGGAACGGGATCGTCAGGCTGTGAATGGCCACAGCCTTCTCCGGCGCGCGTTCCCTGACCTGGCGATAATACGGCAAATAAACCGTCGCCCTGTGGCCTAGGCTCACAACTTCACGCGGCACAGCGCCTACTACATCAGCCAGCCCGCCAGTTTTCACGTAGGGAACGCATTCAGAGGCCGCAAAGACAATGTGCATACAGGATCGTGCTCCGTTTTATTCTCTTATGATGCATGGAGAGTGTTTCGGTCGCGCAAAAGCTGAGTCTATACCGTTGGCTCATAATGTGTCCGCCCCATGTGAGGAAGATTGAGACAAAAACCAAAGCTGGGTCAAAATTTTCTCGTCGATCCCGCAGCCAGCGCGGCAATCGTCGATGCTCTTGGTGACATCTCCGCGAAAACCGTCGTCGAAATCGGCCCTGGAGCAGGCGCCATTACGGAGATTTTAGCCGCACAGGCTCGCCGCCTCATTGCAATCGAGCTGGATCGTGATCTTGCCTCGCAATTGCGCGCTCAATTCCCTTCGATAGAGATTGTCGAGGCGGACGTACTTTCCATCGATCTCACTACCTTACGACAGGGTGAAGAAAAATTGCTTGTGGTCGGCAATTTGCCCTACTACATCACTTCGCCGATTTTGCTGCACCTTTTCAGCGCCTGTGACATTGTCTCAATGGCGGTTGTTATGATGCAGCGCGAGGTCGCAGAGCGCGTTCTAGCTGAGCCCGGATCAAGCGACTATGGGCTACTGTCGGCAACGGCGCGGCTGTACTCGCGAATCGAGCGCGTCCTTGATCTTCCACCCACTGCCTTCGTGCCCCCGCCTCAGGTACGCTCCACTGTCCTGAGGCTGACGATGCAGCCACGCTTTACAGAACTCGGCGTGGAACCACGGCCATTCCTGGCCTTTCTCAGGCAATCCTTCGCGCAGAAGCGAAAGACGCTCGCGAAGAACCTGCGTTCAGCTGGTTTTGCCTCAGCCAGAATATCCAGTGCGCTCTCAGAGTCACGAATGCCCGGCACGGCGCGCGCCGAGGAAGTCGATCTCCAGCACATGGCCGCGATTTATAAGTCTCTCGCCGCAAACTAGCGGTGGGGATGACCGCCGGACGCTGGCGCCGGGGCCCGCGCTGGGGGCGGCGCACGGAACTCTGGTGCCGGAGTCGAAACTCTGCCTTCCCCAACCCTGGGTGCAGGCGTATAGACTCGTCCTCCATTTGCTTCACCAGGACGGAAGGGAGGTGTATACACCGGGTGCTCCCCACTATTTGAAGGCTGGTAGACCACACCACCGTATGCACGGCGCACCATCACGCCCGGGTTTGTCCTCTGCATGGTTGAGCTAAAGCCCTCGCCGAGTGGCCCTCCCTGAGACGGGTGGATCGAGCGTGAAAGCGGGGCGATACTCTTGCCCTCATACTGGAACGACTGAGGTTGCGACTTACGAACGCCAATAGAGCCGTAGAGCTGGGTAAACTGCTGCCCTCGATTGACTGCAACTAAAGGCTGATGAGGAATGGGCCCATGACCCGGTCGTCGAATCCGCCTGGGCCGAAGCGGAATGTGATATCCGGCTGGAGCCGACCAGATTACCGCATAGGGATACCAGCCTCCATCGAAGCCAAACCCGTCCCATCCGCAGTTGCCCGGGAACCACATCCAGCCGAACCCATCGAAATAACTCCAGGCGCCGCAACGGTAGGGCCACCAGCCCCAGGGATATCCGGAAATCCAGGTATATCCGATGCCGTCGTAGTAACCCCACGAGCCAAGTCCATAGGGGTCCCAGTCGGCGGTTACTCCTGACGGGGCCCAGCCCTCACCGTACCCGGGGACGTTGTACCAGTAGCCATAGGCATCCAGATCGCTCCAGGCAGGATTCTCCGGATTGCCGCTCGCCGCCCTTGCCTCCGTGGCATTCTGGTCAAGCTCTGCGAGCACTTCATCCCGATCCGAATTCCACTGGTCCCAGCTGTTCGCTGCCACACTCTCGACAAGCTGATATTCGTTGGGGTTTGCCGCGTTGAAGCGCGCGGACTGGTTGGTATGAATGTCGGCCGAAAGCCCTTCGGAGTTGCTTACGTGCACGCTGCCATGCGTAACCGCCAGTTCCGGCGTGCTGTCCAGATCTACTCGAAAAATGCTCCCGTCATCGGGGGTGATGCTGTTTTCGCCAAAGCAGACTGTATATTCCCCTGCTCTCCCATTCAGTTCGTAGTAGGTCAACCCGCTGTCAGCCTCAATTACGGTCACCGTGCTACCGTCCGCATTCGTGCCCAATTTCGTGATGGTGATCGAGCTGTTCGGGGTAACGCGCGCTACGCTGCCATCTTCAAACTGAATTTCCGCCCGGCCGTCCTCTGACGTAACCAACCGCATGCCCTGCACCACCGGCATATTAAGTTGCGCTTGCTGAAAGTCGACTTGCGACCCGTTGAAGACCTGTACCGCCCCCTGGACGTCGCTTAAGCGCACGGCTCGAGCATTTGCTGCAGGAGCAGCCTCCTGAAGTGAAGGCTGCGCATCCGGTGGAGGCGGAGGCGCAGAGGTCTGGCTTTGCGCACAAGCAAAGCCACCGCTCGTTATAAGCAGACAGAGAGCCAGGCAGTTATGCAACCAATTCAATCCAAGTGATGGGCGCCGCATCGCGCACCTCCCCAATAAACCAAACCAATCCTACTTAATATCAACGTGTCGGCCTGCGAAAAAGTTTCGCCTTCTATGCACGCCGTTTTGCTCCTATTTCTATTTATATAGACGATCAGCGCGTTGTGGTCGCTTCATTAAGCAGCTTCTGCGCACGCGCCCTTGCGAGGTTCATCACAGCGTCATCGTTGGCAATCGACTCAAGCACCGGCGCAATGTTCTCAATTTCCAACGCACTTCTATCCGCGACTGCTTCCTGCAGAGCTTTCAGTTCGGCATCCAGAGAAAGCCGGTCATAGCGATGCTCGCTCGCCAGGCGCGCGCCAACCTCCAACGTGTAGGCCACGGACATCAGATTGGTAGCGGTTTGATCAATCCCCTTCTCACGCGAATAGTTGAACGTGCAACTCCCCTTACCATCCGGCCCTATGTACGAAAGCGTCTTCTTCCCAGTAAAAGCAACGTGGCCGTGGGGCTCCTGACAATCGGTCGCAAAAAAATTATATTTGCGGGCCGCGGAAAAAATCTCCGCGAGTACAGGATCCTGAACCCTGATGGCACGATCGACCGGCGCCGCAGCGGAATCCATGCCGGAAGCCGTGTAAGTCGCTTTGTACTCGCCGGTGCCATCCTGGCGAATCTCAAGCGTGTACTGAGAAGGCTCGACGCGAGGATTGGCAACAGAAAACACAATGTGGGGCTGCGGTGGCGTAGTCGGACTCTGCGCCATCACCATACCGGCAGCAAGAACTATAAAAGGTATACTGGCAAGCTTCATCAACTAAGTCCATCAACGCGCTTGAAATAAAGTGAATAACGCTAAATCGACTACACTGATATGAAAAACACAATAAGCCGAAGAGACTTCTTAATCAAGGCGACGACCGCAACTGCTGTCGCGTATTCCTGCTGCCCCGCCGTCGCTCAAAACGCTAAAGAGTTGCGCACGACTCTCTCGTCCAATGCATCCGACGGGCTTTTCGACGTTGCGAGAAACCGGCTCGCTTATCAATCCAGCTCCATCGACGACAACCGCACTGCTCATCTGGTCACCGACGGGAGCCGGCAAAGCATTTGGGAGTCACAGCCAGGCGGTGAGCAGTGGATTTCCATTGACTTGGGTCAGGCCTTTCCAATCGACCATCTCACCATCCGCTGGGGCCATCCGTGTGCGAACGCTTATCGCATCCAGGTCTCCACCCAGCCGCTAACATCCGGCCATGATGTACAAGCACACGAATGGCAGACCGTGTATGACGCCTCTCACAGTGCGAGCGGCGTTGAGCAGATTCCGCTCCACTCGACTCCGGCGCAGCATATTCGCCTGATTGCGACACTACCCTCAAATCAGACTCTCTCCGTCTCTGAGATCGAAGCCTGGAGCAGTCACAGCAGCCCTTCCCACGCTTACTCTTTGCCTCAACAAGTCTTAACGAAAGACGGAGCGCACCTCACCGAAGGCTGGAGCCTCCTCAGCGCTGCTTTCAATGCCAGCCCTCCGGCGGAGATATCGTCAGTTAATTACGGCAGTCCAGACTGGCTGCCCGCAATCGTTCCCGGCACTGTGCTCGCCTCTTACCTAACGGCGGGCGCAATTCCCGACCCCTTTTACGGCAACCAGCAGTCGCAAGTCTCTGAAGCATTCTTCACCCATAATGATTTCTGGTATCGCACCTCCTTCGCTATCTCTTCTGACTGCGGTGGCCGGCGACTCTGGCTTGTCTTCGAGGGCATCAACTGGAAGGCTGACATCTACCTGAACGGAACTAAACTTGGCAGCATCGCCGGGGCCTTTATTCGCACCCGTTTCGATATCACGCGCGCTGCGGTCATCGGTGGCACAAACTGCGTTGCCGTCCTCATTCATCAAGTCGATCATCCTGGCCCCGTCCAGCACAAAATACTCGGCGGGCAGTATCGTAATGGGGGCATTCTCGGACTCGACAGCCCCACATTCCTCGCCAGCATCGGATGGAACTGGCTGCCCACCATTCGCGGGCGAAACATCGGCATCTGGAACCACGTACGCTTCGAGACCACCGGCGATGTAATTCTCGAAGACCCTTGGGTCACAACTGAATCCCTTATGCCTGACAATAGCCGCGCCGCGCTCGCTGTAAAAACCGGCATCAGGAATCTTTCAGACTCACCCATCCAATGCACGCTTACTCTCACTTTTCATGAGGTTTCGTACCGCTACACGGTCACACTTCGACCCAGTGAGTCTCAGCTTCTCGAAATTAACAAATCACATTGGGCCGCACTCGATGTCCCCAATCCGAGCCTCTGGTGGCCTAATGGATACGGCGATCCAACGCTGCACACTCTGCACCTCCAAATCGAATACGGCGCCAAAACCAGCGACGAGAAATCTGTCACATTTGGCATCCGCAAGTTCGATTACAGCACCGGCGGCGGCATCCTCACCATCTACGTCAATCACTGCAAGATCCTATGCCGTGGCGGCAACTGGGGCATGGACCAGGGCATGCTCATGTGCGACCGCGACGGCTACGATCTGCGCGTGCGTATGCACCGTGACATGAACCTCGTCATGATCCGCAACTGGGTCGGCATGGTGGGCCGCGACGGGTTTTACGATGCCTGTGACCGATACGGCATCCTTGTCTGGGACGACTTCTGGCTGGCAAACCCAAGTGATGGCCCTGACCCTTCCGACCATGCGATGTTCATGAGAAACGTACTCGACAGGATTCGACGCACCCGGCACCATGCCAGCCTCGCTCTCTATTGTGGACGCAACGAAGGCGATCCACCGGCGGACATCGATGCTGGCCTGCGCGCTTCGACCACCAGCCTAGACGGCACACGCTTCTACATTCCGGCATCTGCTTCAGGACTCGTTACCGGCCACGGGCCTTACGACAATCAGGAACCTGCCTGGTACTTTGAGCACCGCGGCACAACCTTTCATAGTGAGCAGGGGATTGTCTGCGTCCCGCCTGTGGAGAGTATGCGTGCCATGATGCCGGAGCCCTCGCTGTGGCCGATAAGCGACATGTGGGCGATCCACGACTATCAAGATCCGCGCTCAGTTCTCTACACGGAGCGTTTGGAACGTCGGTATGGCCCTCCCTCGGGCATCGAAGACTACTGCCGCAAAGCGCAAATGCTGAACCTTGAAACTGCCAAGGCGATTTACGAGTCCCTCCAGAGCCATCAAGGCAGCGGACAGCTCATCTGGATGACGCAAGCCGCGTGGCCGGCTCTGATCTGCCAGCTCTACGACTACTCTTTTGAGCAGACCGCAGCGTATTTCGGCGCGAAGACCGGTAGCCGTCCGCTGCATATCCTTTGGGACCAGTTCAGCAATACGATCAAAGTCGCAAACAACACGCCACATCGTGAGTCGAACATGCACGCAGAAGCGTGGATCTATGACCTGGACGGGCGCGAACGGCGGCACAGTCAGGCGTCTCTCTCGGTTCCGCCCTCAAGCGCGCAGCAGGTCTTTGGTCTCGATATCCCCTCAGATATCACACCTGTTTACTTTGTAAAGCTTGCCCTTAGCCGCGGATCAGAACTGGTCTCAGACAACTTCTACTGGGCTCCATTAAGAAATCATGACTGTACATCGCTTAACGGCCTTCCTCAGACAAGTCTTCAGGCAAGCGCGCATCTTTCGCCCGGCGGCCACACTCAAATGAGTGTAGCCGTCTCAAACGTCACGTCGACCATTGCTCTCGCAGTTCGCCTCATGGTCGCTGACGCAAGGACTGGCGAAAGAATTCTTCCGGTTATGTATGAAGACAATTACTTTTCACTTCTGCCCGGCGAATCAAGGCAACTTAAAATCACCTTCCCGCGGCACTCACTCGCTGACATATCGGCCCAGCTCCATTTGGAAGGCTGGAACATTAAACCAAGCTCAATTCACATTCAATGATTGATGCAACCTGCATCCAGGAGACTCCAGGGATAATGACAAATACAGCGACTCCAATTTCAGCAGCACAGGCCGGCTCACTCACCATCGGCGGAGATATGACCGTATATCGTCTCGGCTACGGCGCCATGCGTATTACAGGCAAAGGAATCTGGGGCCCTCCCGAAGACCCCGCTGGCGCTCTGGCTACGCTGCGGCGCGCGGTTGAGCTGGGGATCAACTTTATTGACACGGCGGATTCCTACGGTCCCTATATCTCTGAAGAACTCATCGCTGAAGCGCTCTACCCTTATCCCAAAGACCTGGTCATTGCCACCAAGGGCGGATGGCTACGCTGCGGCCCGGGCCAATGGCTGCACGATGCAAGCCCGCGGCAGCTTGAAGAAGCCGTCTCCGGAAGCCTGCGGCGGCTGCGCCTCGACCGCATCGACCTATATCAGCTCCATGTACCTGATCCTGCCG
>JASHUR010000053.1 GCA_030039895.1 Acidobacteriaceae bacterium
CAACCCCGACCGCCTTGCCATCGTCGCAACAGGACGCCGCAGCAGCTTCTCCTGCTGGCTGTATTCGCTCCAGCAATCTGCAAGCTCGCGCCTCATCGCCTTCGCCTCGGACCCGCGCAACGCGCGCCTTCCCGCTTTTCTGCGCATCGACCATGAAGACGCGACCATGCTCACCGCCATGATTACCGGCGACCGCACCTGGCTCGAGCATCGCACCCGTGTCGGCTTCGAGCGTACCGGCTCGTTCCACCTGCTCGTTGTCTCCGGCCTGCATCTGGCCATTTTCTCCGGACTCATCTTCTGGATCACCCGCCGCCTTCGCCTCTCGCGCCTATGGTCGTCGCTCATCACCATTGCGCTCTCCTTCGCGTACGCCCTCTTCACCGGCTTCGGCCATCCCGTGCAGCGGTCCTTCTGGATGGTCACCCTCTACCTCATCGGACGCCTGCTCTGGCGCGACCGCTCCTCGCTCAACGCCATCGGATTTGCCGCTCTCGTCATGCTGGCCGCCACTCCGCGCTCACTCTTTGACTCCGGCCTGCAAATGACGCTGCTCTCCGTGCTCGCCATCGCCGGAATCGTCATTCCCTTCGCCGAAAAAACCTTCGCGCCTCCGCTCCGCGCTCTGCATAATCTTCGTGAAATCCGCATCGACGCGGCCTTCCCGCCACACCTCGCGCAACTCCGAGTCACCCTGCGCCTCATCGCTCAGCATCTTCGCCCACTCACCGGCTATTTCATCGCGTGGAAGGCCTTGCCCTTCACTCTTCGGCTTCTGCTGCGCATCGCAGAACTGCTTGCCGTCTCCGTCACCATCGAGATGTTCATGATGCTGCCCATGGCCGCTTATTTCCATCGCATCACGCTCTTCGCGCTGCCCGTCAACGTTCTTATCGTTCCCTTCCTCGGCATTCTGCTGCCCTGCGCGCTCCTCACCTTTGCGACTTTGCTCGCCGCGCCCGGACTCGCCTTCATTCCCGGTGCTGCAACCGCCGCCATCCTTCACTCCGTCACGCGCATCGTCAGCACCTTCGCTGGGCTTCGCCTCGCGGACATGCGTATCCCCATGCCGTCCAACCTCGTTGTCGCGCTCTGGATCGCGCTCATTGCGCTGGCCATTTGCGCCATTCGCCTTCGCCGTTACGGAGTCGCGCTCTCACTCGCCGCAATCATCGCAGCCGCTGTCATCCTCGTCTTGCCGCACCCCATCGCGCGCCGTCCCGGAGAGATGGAAATCTCCGTCATCGACGTCGGCCAGGGTGACTCCATCCTCGTAGTCACGCCCGACGGCAAAACCCTGCTCGTCGACGCCGGAGGCCTCGTCGACGCCTCACCAAATTCCAACTTCAACATCGGGGAAGACGTCGTATCGCCCGTCCTCTGGTCGCGCGGCATCCGCCGCCTGGACGCTGTCGCCCTCACCCACGGACACAAAGACCACATCGGCGGTATGCCCGCCATCTTCGCCAACTTCCACCCGCGCCAGCTCTGGCTCGGCCCTGAGCCTGATGTCCCGGTGGTCGAAAACCTGCTCCATGATGCCGCGCAGGACGGCACGCGTGTCCACCATTACATCGCAGGAGATGCCTTCACCTTCGGCGGAGTTTCCATCCGAGTGCTCTCACCCGCGCCCGGCTATCATCCGCGCAGCTACCCCACCAACGACGATTCCCTTGTGCTGCACCTCACCTACGGCCACACCTCCGCCCTGCTCGAAGGCGACGCCGAGCGGCCCAGCGAAAACCGCATGCTCGCCGAAGGCGGCCTGCATGCCGATTTCCTCAAGGTCGGCCATCACGGAAGCAACACTTCTACCAACCCGGACTTCCTGGCCGCTGTCGCTCCGGCCTATTCCGCGGTCTCTGTCGGGCTCCGCAACTTCTATGGCCTTCCACGTCCACGGGTCCTGCGCGCGCTGCAAACCGCACACGTTCGGACCTACCTTACGGACACCGTCGGCATGTCTGATTTTTATTTCGATGGAAATCACGTCTACGCGGACGCCTGGACGGCCACGCAGCGCTAGGGCCCGGCCTACTTCGGCTCTATTGAAGTCAGCCGAAACGTGATCGTCCCCCAGAACAGCCGCGCCCGCATCTGCACCGGAATACGCCGGCTGTCATCCGTATACCAGATCCAGATATTGCCGCGGCTCTTCACCACGCCGGCATCTGCCGTAGGCTCCACGCGCAGTGTCTGGAAGGTTCCCGCCGGAGTCGTGATCTGCTCGCGACCCTCCACGCGCATCGTCACCTTCACCGTTCGCGTCGAGTCCCCCAGCGGAAACTGGAAGCTCTTCCCCACCGTCATCGGCTGCGAGGCTGCATAGAAAATCGCCGAAAGCGAATCGGTCACGCACGGAGGAATCGGCGTCTCCACGTGCTTTTTAATGCCTGAGACCAGGTTCTTCTCCGTGAAAATCGCCTTCTTGTCCGCATAGTCGAATTGCAGGGTGCTGTTCACGTGCCGCCGGCCCTCAACAATCTGCTTTGCGAATTGCTGCGAGCAGCCGGTCTGGCTGTTGAACGAAGACTGAAAACGGTCCGTCACCCGAAACAGCAGGTTCACCGCGCCCACCGTGTCCGCCTCTACCGATACATGCTGCACGTTGCCGTCGCCTTCGATGTGGAAGGCCGCCACTCCCGCCGGAAACACGCGCCAGTCCACGGCGTAGTTCAGCGTCTGCTTTTGCGGAAACACAAAGCCCGGCTGCGGCGCAGGCAGCGGAGGCATGACTCGCGGCGTCTCAGCGCAAAGTGCGCTCAACACCATCACGCAGGCAAAGGCGGGCACCAACTTAAAGCGACAAATCAATCCAGACACTCACCTGCGGTAACGTTAAGCTCTCAACGCCAGAGGAAAATTTTCAGGACCAGGGCCGCATATATTGCCGCGGCCCCTATCAGTGCATTGTACTCGCGATGCTTTCGGTACAACGCGGACGAAAACTCGCCGCCTGCCTCATCATCCGCCGCCGCCGCGGGCCGAAACCGCGGAAGCAATCGTGGCACCCGCGCCGCATACGCCTCATAATCAGCGAACTTCGAGCGAAGAAACTCCTCCTCCGACCGGATTACCGGAATATAAATCACCGCGAACAGCACGGCCAGCGCCATCGCAATCCAAAGGCTCCGCGCGGCCAGCGCAAAGCCAAAAGCAATCAGCATCGACCCCAGGTACAGCGGATTCCGCGTATACGCATAGGGCCCTGTCACCGTGACCTCGGCATTCTTCTTCACATATCCCGCGGCATATCCGCGCAGCCACAGTCCCGGAACCACCAGCAACAAACTCAGCGCAAGCGATCCCACCCGGGGCCGCGCCAGCCACATGAACACCACCACAAACGCAAACCCCAGAGGGACCCGTATCCGCCGCGCAACCCTGCTCCATCCGCCTGCCATTTACGGTTCTCCCCGCAGCAGACGCGTTGCCGCCTGTATCACCGCGTCAGGCGTAATCGTAAGCAGTCCTGCTTCCGGCGCAGCGTGCCGCGAGTGGTCACGCTTGCTCTCCGGATGACGTAGCACCTCAAACCTGCCGCCGAATGGCCCGTTCCGCGCCGGATCGGTGGGCCCATAGATGCCTACCACCGGCCTTCCCAGTGCCGAAGCCAGATGCAGCGGCCCCGTATCGCCGCCAATCGCCAGCGCGGCCCGCCGCGTCATCGCAATCAACACCGAGATCGACGAGCGCAACGGCATGGCATACCCGCCGCTCTGCGCGGCAACTTCATCGGCCAGCGATTCTTCTCCCGGTCCTGCGTTCACCACCACTCCATAGCCAAGATCGTGCAGCGCCCGTGCGACAGCGGCATAGCGGTCCGTCGGCCAGCGCTTGGCGCCCCATCCCGCACCGGGATGAATCAACACAAACGGCGCGCCCAGCGCATCGGCCTCGCACTCTGCAGCAGGATCGACCGGCAGCAGCGGCTCCCGTACCGGGAGCACTTCGCCTGCGACGGCATTCATCACCTCGATCGCCTGCTCGATCACATGCACGCCGCGCGTCATCACTCGCTCGCTGAAGAACCACCGCGCCACCCACTCCCTCGGATTATCCTCGCCGATCAGCCGCTTCGCCCGCGCCCACTTCGCAATCACCGCCGACCGCACCGCGCCCTGCAGATCCACGCAGGCGTCGTACTGCTCCTCGCGCAGCTCCCGCCTTGCCTGCCGCACCTCGCGCAGCGTCTTCGCGCTCAGCGGAGCACGCGCCCAGCGCCGCGCAGGGATTACATGAACGCGATCCGCCAACGGCATCGCCGGTCCGCGCTCAGTTGCGCTCTCCGCGGCCAGCAGCGGCTTCCATTGCGGCTCAACCGCCCATCCAATCCGCCACTCGGGATGCGCCTCTCGCAAGGCCGTAACAGCCGGCAGCGCATGGAGAATGTCCCCCATCGCGCTCAGCCGCATCACCAGCACACGGTACTGCTCTTTCTTGTCCGGCAAGCCCTTATTTTCTCACAAGCAGAGCGCGCAGTTGCTGCACGACTGCGGCCTCGTTCTCCAGCACAACCTCAAGCAGCGCCACATGCAGCGGAGCCGCCGCCTCCAGCATCTTGCGTTGCTCGCCCGTCATCCGCGCAGCATCCTTTTCCGTCGTAACAAAGCACTCCGCATTGTGCTTCCTCAGCATTCCGGACAGCCGTTCGATCTCCACGCGCGAGTAGTCCTGGTGGTCCCACAGCGCCCGCGTCGCCACTGTATCTACGCCAAGCGCGCGCAGCCCGGCGAAAAATTCCTCCGGCCGCGCAATCCCGCAGAAGGCAACCGCGCGCCCCGCAGCGTCCACCTTTATCTCGCGCCGCTGAATCCACAGCGGTGCCGTAATCCCCCGCCTGCGCAACTCAACCTCCAGCTCACGATCTTCATCTCGCAGCACAACTGCCTGCGCGCGCTTCAATGATGACAGCGGCTCGCGCAATCGCCCCGCAGGCAACAACCCTTCCACAAAATCGCTCGCATGCAGCACAACAATATCCATCGATCGCGCCAGCCTGCGATGCTGGAACCCGTCATCCAGCAGATGGATTCCCTCATTCGCCGCATCCCGCTCCGCCAGCAGCCCGGCCTCATAACGGCTCGCGCCCACATACACGGGAACCCCGGCCGTACGCGCAATCAGCAGCGGCTCGTCACCGTAACGCGCGGCGTTGCCATCGGCATCCACCCGCTCCACGCTCTGACCGCTCCGGCCGTACCCTCGCGACAACACGTCCACGGACACGCCTTCGGCCCGCAACAACTGCGCCAGCCGAATCACCACTGGAGTCTTCCCCGAGCCGCCCACAGACAAATTGCCCACGCTCACCACCGGCCACTTCAACAGCTGCGGCTCCGTCCATCCCCGCTCGTACGCAGCATTCTTTGCCGCAACAGCGGCCGCGTATACAGGCACCAGAAACGCAAAGGGCCGCATCATGCATGCACCTCAAGCAGCGCCGTCAGCGCCTCCACCGCACGTGCGGTTGCGCCCGCTTCGCGCGCGCACACCGCTTTCGCCCTCGCGCCCATCGCTCTCGCCTTTGCCTCATCGTTGAGCAAGCTTTGCAGCACGCGCGGCAGCTGCTCCGGCTCCGCCAGTGCAACCGCGTCTGCCGCACGCAGCTCGTCTACAATCCCGCGAAAATTCTCGTAATGCGGGCCCATCACCACCGGCACGCCAAACTGCGCGGGCTCCAGCGGATTGTGCCCTCCCGGCACAAATAGCCCACCGCACACCACGGCCACCGTCGCCAGCGAATAGACCGACGCCAGCTCGCCAATCGAATCCAGCAGAAACACAGTTCCCGCTTCCAGCGGACCGCGCGCCTCCATCCACTGCGACCGCCGCACGTAACGCACCCCGCGCCGCGCTAGCATCTCCGCGACTGCGCCAAATCGCTCCGGATGCCGCGGCGCAATCACCGCAATCACATCTCCGGGCATCGCGCTCACCAGCAGTTCTTCTTCGCCATCGAGCGTAGACCCGCACACGACAACCTTTGTCCCCGGAGCGACCTGCGCCCGCAATGCCTCCGTCACCGCCGCAGGCTTCGCCACGCGAATGTCATATTTCAGATTTCCGCCCACGCGAACATTCTCTGCACCCAGCGCATTCAGCCTCTCCGCATCGGTTGCGCTCTGCGCCAGCACCACGGCCAGCCCATTCAGCAGATGCCGCCACAAAAACCGCAACCGCAAATACCGCGGCCACGACCGGTCTGAGATGCGCGCATTCACCACTGCCACCGGGACCCCTGCGCGTCGGCACTCCATCAGCATCCGCGGCCAGAACTCCGTCTCCAGCAGCACCACCATGCGTGGCCGCAGCGCCCGCAGATACGCCCGCACTGCAAAGGCAAAGTCCAGCGGAAAGTAAAACACCCGGTCATCGCCAAAGTGCTCCCGCGCCAGCCGCTGCCCGGTTCGCGTGGTGGTCGAAATCATCACTCTGCAACCCGAGTGCGCGTCCAGCTCCCCGATCAACCGGCTCGCCGCCAGCAGCTCGCCCACAGACACTGCATGCACCCAGATCACTTGCTCCGCCGCGCGCAGCCGCCGCGGCACGCGTCCCAGCCGCTCTCCCAGCCCCTCGCGATACTTGCCGCTCGCCGCCATGCGCAGCAGCCAGTACGGCGCGCCGACCACCAGCACCATCAACAACGCAAAGCTATAAAAAACGAGCATCCGCTAACGATTCCCTCTTTACCAAGTCCTATCGAAGGATGATAATCGTGCGGAATCATATGCGCCCGCGCTTTTCGGCCAGCCTCATCCTCGCGCTCTGTCTTACCGCACCCAGCCTGTTTGCTTCCGACCACAAAATGCCTGTTCCCAAGGACGCATCCACTTATCCGTCCTACGACGCGCACACCGCCGAGCATGTAGTCATCGCCGCCGTTCCCTACGACACAAAAGAGATGGGCAAGATCTTCCGTGTCCGCTACATCGAAAACAACTTCATGCCCATCTATGTTGTCGTTACCAACAACGGCGACCAGCCGCTTTCGCTCGATCAGGCCCGCATCGACTTCCTCGACTCAGCCGGAGACCGCATCCCCGCAGCGCAGCCTGAGGACGTTGAACGCCGCATGACCAAGATCGCATATCCGGGCAAGATCATTCCGCTGCCCGAGCCGTTGCCGCCCATGCACACCAAGCCAAAGACGCCGGACAAGAAGATTGAAGCGGACTTTAATCAGTTTGAGTACAGCGCCATCACCGTGCCGCCGCACAGCACCCGGGCCGGATTTCTGTTCTACGACATGCAGGGATTGGGAAACTCGCCGCTCAAGGGAGCTTCCCTGGTATTGCGCGACATCCGCACCGCTGGCGGACATGAGCTCTTCTACTTCCAGATTCCGCTCGACAAGTACCTCTAACGCCCGCTGCCTTGCGCTCCCTGCTCGTCTTCTTCGGCCAGCAGATCGCCAAGCCGCTCCAGTTTGTTCTCCCAGCTCAACCGGTGCTCGCGGACCCACTGCTCAAGCAGCCTGAACCCTGCAGCTTCAATGCGGCAGCTGCGCACGCGCCCAACCTTCTCGGTCTTCACCAGCTCGATCTCTTCCAGGATCTGCAAATGCTGCATGACAGCCGTCAGCGTGATCCCCAGCGGCTCCGCCAGGCGCGAGACCGACGCCGGCCCTGCCGCAAGCCTGTCAAGAATCGCGCGGCGCGTAGGATCGCCCAGCGCATGAAACAGCCGTTCTATCCTTACGTCTTCTTTCTTCAAACTTCCCTCGCTACTGCGGGCCATTCGCCGGTCGACTCGGCGAATTCCCTCATCCCTGGCCTCACAACGCCGTCACTTCGACAACTCTGCATCGAGCTGCCCCAGCAATTTGCGCCATCCTTCTTCTCGCATCTTCGGTCCACCCGACCCCTCGTAGAAAGCCCCCTGATATGTAAGCACCAGATCGGTCACCTGCTCATTCGGGACAAACTCCACCGTAATCAGAGACGACGAAATCCGGCGATCGCCAAGACTCATCGTCGACGCCGTCACTACTCGCTCGTTCGGCACGATGTCTTGAATCGCTCCTTCCGTCTGCAGCATGACTCCCGGAAACGGAGTTCCCGGACGGAAGCGATAGGAAGTTCGCTCCACTCCGCCCACTCGAAAGTCCATCTCATACAACTCAACATCGTGGTTGTCGCTCTCGGCAAACCAGCGGCGCTTCTTCGCTGGGTC
>JASHUR010000054.1 GCA_030039895.1 Acidobacteriaceae bacterium
TGGACGGAAACCAGTTGGCCTAAGGTGTCCACGGGCACAGTCAAAAGTAAGTAAAGCCGTCTGTTCTGCCTGCCGATATGTGCTGTAGCTCGTCGGGCTGGCATGTCTTTGCCTCACGTGCGGAATCGCTGAAACGGTGGAGCGTGTCTTGGAGCGGATTTTGGCCGCACAAACATGGGAAGTTGACCACGGGCAGCGCTTTGCGCTGGCGGCGCAGGCATCGCTCGATGGCCTTTTCGATCTCGATTTGCGCACGAATGAGGCGTGCTTTTCCGCGCAGTGGCAGAGGATCATTGGCGGCGAGCCTCAGGGCCGCGTCGCCGACCTGGACCACTGGCTGGACCGCGTGCATCCGGAAGACCGGGCGCGCCTGATTGCGGAGTTGAAGGCCCTGCGCTTGGGCAAGGCGCGTCAGGTGCGGAACGAGCATCGCCTAAGAGACGAATCCGGGTTATGGCGATGGGTGCTGGTGCATGCGATTTCTGGTCACGACGAGCAGGGTGCGATTACCCGCATCGCCGGGGCCATCACTGACCAGACGGAGAGAAAGATGATCGACTCTCTTACCGGCCTGCACAACCGTCTGTATTTCATCGATCATCTGGAGCGGCGGTTTGAGCGTGCGCGGCAGCAGAACGATTGGAATTTCGCCGTGGTCTCTCTGGGGATCGAGCGCTTCGAGATCATCAACGAGAGTCTGGGATATACCGGTGGAGATGCACTGCTCACTGAGACTGCCGGGCGATTGAGCGAGACACTGCCGCAGTATCCGGGCAGGGATGACGCTGTGATCGCACGACTCAACGGAGCCGAATTTCTGGTGTGTCTTGAAGCAGCGGCGAACGAGGCGGCTGCCATCCGGGTGGCGCAGGAGATCGGCAGCGTACTGAGCCGACCCTTTCAATGGCGCTGCAACCGCGTTTCCCCGGCCATTGTGATCGGGCTGGCCCATGCTGATCCTTCGATCAAATGCCCCGAAGACCTGATGCGCGACGCCGACGCTGCCCTGGTTGAGGCAAAGACCGGAGAGCGCGGCCGTCTGGTCTGCTATTCAAGCGGAATGCGCGAGCGCGCCATTGCGCGGATGCAAATGGAGGTCGATCTTGAACAGGCCATCCGTTCCGGCCAGCTCGTCCTGCATTACCAGCCGGAGATCGACCTGGCAACGCGGCGCATCATCGGCTTTGAGGCGCTCATACGGTGGCATCATCCTCAACGCGGCCTGGTGATGCCCAATGAGTTCATCCCGCTGGCCGAGGAGACCGGGCTGATTCTTCCTCTTGGCGACTGGGGGCTGATGGAAGCGTGCCGGCAGATCATGGTCTGGCGCCAGCTTCTGCAACAACTTGCAGAGACCGTGCCTGAAGCGGAGTCAGTGTCCCGCCTGCCGGTGGACCTGCGAGTGAGCGTCAACCTTTCAGCCAAGCAATTCGGGCGGGACGGACTGGTGAAGCAGATAGCCGGCATTCTCTCCTCAACCGCCATAGCCGCAGCAGACCTGCGTCTTGAAGTGACCGAGAGCAGCCTGATGAGCCACGAAGATACGGCACAGGCCACCATGCAGGACCTGCAAAAGCTGGGCGTGGGCCTGCACATGGATGACTTCGGCACGGGCTACAGCTCGCTCAACCATCTGCACCGGTATCCATTCGACACTTTGAAGATCGACCGATCGTTTATTCAAAGAATGACAGAGCAGAAGAGCAGTGCCGTGATCGTACGGACAATTCTCGACCTTGCCCATTCGCTGGACATGGAGGTCGTGGCGGAAGGAATCGAAACGGCTGCGCAAGCGGAGCGCCTGCGATCGTTAGGATGCCGACTGGGCCAGGGCTATTACTTCTCTCGCCCTATGGCGCCGGAGTCGATCAGCGCAATGTTCGAGCAACCCCAGCTTTACAGCTCGGTCTTCGTCCCCAGCACGCCGGTTCTCTCCGAACGCCGGTGACGCGCGTACCTTCTTTGGACACTGGCTGCTGACTGAAAGGTCAGCGAGCAGGCGGATACTTGGAGAGCTTTCGCTGGAGCGAGCGGCGATGAATCCCGAGGGTGCGAGCCGCCTGAGAGATATTGCCACCACAATCGGTGATCACGCGCTGCAGATGCTCCCATTCCACTCTGGCCAGGCTGGGCGCTTCCGCAAGTACGTTTGGCACAGGATCCTCCGACGTCTGCAGCTTTTCGTATGCCGTCAGAATCTGGTCGGCATCAGCAGGCTTGCTCAGATAGTAGTCCGCGCCGCGCTTCATGGCGGAAATCGTCGTCGGAATACTGCCGTAGCCGGTCAGCACAATGATGGTCATCGAGGAGTTTGTGGCCCGTAGTTCCTCAACCAGATCAAGGCCACTCATTCCCGGCATGCGCAGATCTACGAGCGCCAGGTCCGGATCGTGAGTTTCGACCGCGGCCAGAGCCTGCTCTCCATCGGCGACGGCGCGGGCTTCCCAGTTGCGCTGAGCAAAGGCACGACACAGCCGGCTGCGGAATACCTCGTCGTCATCGACGATAAGCACGCTATGGATTGCGTCATGCGTGGACATGGATGCCCTCACTCTGCTTCGAGATCCGCGCCGGCAGCACGAGAGTAGCTGTGGTTCCCCGATCGGCTGCCGATTCATAGGTGAGGCCTCCGCCCAGCCGTTCCGCAAACGTGCGAACCAGGAATGTACCCAGCCCCATGCCTCTGCCCGGTTCTTTGGTAGTGAAGAATGGCTCAGCAATCCGGCGAAGGATATCCTCATTCATCCCGGGGCCGTTATCGCAAATGGAGAACACAATCTCAGATCCCCGGCACTGTGCACGCAGAACCACCCGGACATCGTCTGCGCCTGCGTCGAGCGCATTTCCCACGAGCGCAACCAGGGATTGCACAGTTGCGCGAACGGGCAGGAAGAGGGTCACATTCACATTTGCGGCATCCAGCGAAATATGATCACGCCGCTCCTCTGCAATCTCCGCGAGCGTTTGCCGGAGAAGCTCTCCGACCTCGACGATTCGTGGAGACTCGCCGACCGGTTCCGCGCCCTCCGCGCTCATTCGCTGCAAAATGCGCTGGCACCGCTCGACCTCCGACCGGATCAGCCTTGCGTCGTCACGGAGTGCCTCCCCGCGGGTCAGGGTAGATGCATATCTCTCCAGTTCGCACGCCACCACAGCGATGGTTCCAAGAGGTGTACCCAGTTCGTGCGCCGCACCAGCCGCCAGCGTCACCAGCGACGCAAGCCTCTCCTGTCTTGCGATCCGGTCCTGTAAAGCCAGCACCTCCTGCTCGCGAAGGCGCAGAGCATCGGAGACTTTGCCGGTAAAAAAGCTGATCAGTCCTGCCGCAATCACGAACGCAATCCACATGCCGACCAGGTGCGGAAGGAATCCGTGCTCGGCGGAAGAGAGATGAATTTCAGTGAACGGGGCGTGCAGGAAAAACAATAGAGCAAAACAGACAATGGAGAGACCGCCTAAACCCCAGGTCCACTCCTTTTTCAATACGACTGCCGCAAGGGTGATCTGGACCAGATACAACAGGCTGAAGGGATTCATCGGGCCGCCGGTAAGCCCAAGGACGGTGGTCAGGCATACAGTGTCGAAGGCGAAGATGAATCCGAGCATCGCCTGGGGGTCACGAACCGAGCCGCGCACCACGCGATGAAGCCAGAGGTTCGTGATGAGCACAGAAGCGAGAGGCACAAGCGCCCAGAAAAACGCGGGGCAAGGCCCGAATACATACGTGACACCTGCGAGCATTGCCGCTCCGCCAAGGACCATGCCGTACCGCAGGCGCACAACCCACGGCAGAGCAAGATTGGGCGCGGCATCTCCTTCCAGCGCGCCTGGTTCATGAGCGTCGCTCAACTGCAGCATGTGCAGCGGGTCCCGGTTTTCCGCAGGTACTCTGGTTCCATCCGGCATCATCTCTCCCATCATATTTCTCCACAGGCACTTTCCGCCTCCGGACTACTGTAGTGAGGGAGCGGCAGAGGATTTAGCTGTTTGCGCGGCTGGCGGGACGGTGAGTGTTTGATCGGGAACCGTCCTGTAAATTATTGAATTTATTGAACCTTCGATTTTGGGATTCGGGGCCATGTTATTGATTCCGGCGATACTACACGTAAGCTTGTGAAAAGACTCATTTTCCCTCGAAAATCGGCCTAAATTAAGGATTCTGGACTGCATTTTTGTAAGTTACAGATTTTAAAATCCTTAAAGTGACCGTGTGCGGCGAGGTTTGTGCCGCTTGCGGAGAATTTCCCTCGGGCCGGGCTCAGGCCCGAATTTTCATCCCTCTATATTCAGTATAGCGATTTCAAAACGGTTCAAATGCATTCCGGGCGCAACCGTAAGCGTTCTATTTTGAGTGAGTTGCGGAGAATTATAGGCTGGAGGGGGTTGACAAGGTCAATTGGTGGAATGCGTCCGCTCGGCCAGCTCATCGGCGAAGCGCAGATGGACAGGGAACACAAGTTGATGCGCGGGTTTGAAGGCCAACATCCGGGAGCTGGTTGGGAGCTGGTGTGCGAACCTTACAAGGGCGCATCATAAATGGCCAGGCAAGCAGGCAGTAGAGGAGCTGGTGATATGGAGGAAAGCGAAACAGCGGCGCGTCCATTTCGCATTGAAGAAGATGCTCTGGGCGGGGTTGAGGTTCCTGCGGAGCATCTCTGGGGTGCGCAAACACAACGTGCGCTCTTGAACTTCACCATCGGCGTGGAACGGTTCCGCTGGGGCCGGGCCGTTATTCGCGCGCTTGGCATCCTGAAGAAATGCGCGGCGCTGGCCAACAGGGAACTGGGCCGGTTGTCTGAGGAGAAAGTCGGACCAATTGTGCGGGCCGCGCAGGAGGTGATCGACGGCAAATGGGACTCAGAATTTCCGCTGGTCGTTTTCCAGACCGGATCCGGCACGCAGACCAACATGAACGCGAACGAGGTAATCGCCAATCGAGCTATCCAAATGGCCGGTGGCGTTGTCGGTTCGAAGAAACCTGTTCACCCCAACGACGATGTGAATCACAGCCAGTCCTCGAACGACGCGTTCCCAACGGTGATGCACATCGCCACGGTCGAAGCGATCGAAAATCTTCTGATTCCCGCCGTGGTGGAGCTGCGCGACACGCTGCACGCCAAGGCGCAGGAGTATCGCGACATCGTCATGATCGGCCGGACCCATCTGCAGGATGCGACGCCGCTGACGGTCGGCCAGATGATGTCGGGATGGGTTGCGCAACTCGATGAGGCCCTCAGCGGCATTCGCGGCTCGATCGTCTTTCTCTATCCGCTGGCGATTGGCGGAACTGCGGTCGGCACGGGGCTGAACGCGCCTCCCCGTTTTGGCGAAGTGACTGCGCGGCGAATTGCTGAGGAGACCGGCAAACCATTTACCTCCGCCGCGAACAAGTTCGCGGCACTGTCCGCCCACGACGGCATGGTTGCAGTAAGCGGCGCCCTGCGCACGCTCGCCGGCGCGCTTATGAAGATTGCCAATGATGTGCGCTGGTATGCGAGTGGACCGCGCGCGGGGATTGGCGAGCTGAACATCCCCGAAAATGAGCCGGGCTCATCGATCATGCCCGGGAAGGTGAATCCGACGCAGTGCGAGGCGATGACGATGGTCGCCGTTCAGGTTTTCGGCAACGACCAGGCTGTCGCCTTCGCCGGTTCGCAAGGCAACTTTCAGTTGAATGTGTACAAGCCCGTGATCCTGCACAATGTGCTCACTTCGGTCGAACTACTCGCCGACTGCTGCCGGTCCTTCAACGAGCACTGCGCCAAAGGAATCGAACCGAATACGAAGCGAATTCGCGAGCATCTGGATCAGTCGCTGATGCTGGTGACGGCGCTCAATCCGCACATTGGCTATGAGAAGGCAGCCAGAATTTCGCGCACCGCTTATCTCGAAGGCATCAGCCTGCGCGAGGCTGCTCTGAAGCTGGGCTTCCTTACCGCCGAGCAGTTCGACCAATGGGTGCGGGCGGAAGATATGACCCACCCGCTCGAAAAAAAGGAATCTGCACACTGACGCGTGGTATTTCCGCCGATGGGTTTCGGCGGGCTCACTGCCGCCTGGCGTTCTGTTGCGTGGCGACGCGCTGCTTTGCGCTCGCGACCAGGGCCCGAAACTGCGGGTCGCTATGGAGTGGCTTGAGGTCGGGATCGCTGGACATGCCGGCGATGACCCATTTTGCGAGGCCGTGATCGACGGCGTCCTGGAGCAGGCGGAGCGCGGCGTTGCGATCGCCCTCGCGCAGCTTCAGGCATGCGAGGTTGTAAGTGCTGAGCGCGGTGTTGGGATCGTCGGGTCCAAGGGCCCGGACATCCACATCACGCGTTTGCATCAGGAGCTTTTCTGCGCGTGGATAGTCGCCGCGGCGGGTGAGGATTTCCGCGAGATTGCTCATGGCCGAAAGGGTGAGCGGATGATCAGGGCCGAGCAGGCGCGTGCGGGCCGCGATGACCTGCTCCTCAATGGCTTGCGCTTCGGCAAGCTTGCCCTCGTCGGTTAGCACGGCGGTGAGAGTGTTCATGGTGCGCAGGGTTTCGGGGTGATCGGGCCCAAGGACGCGCTGTTTGATGGCGAGGGTTTTGCGCACGGTCGATTCCGCTTCGGCGAAGCGGCCCTCCCGGTAAAGGATGATGCCGAGGTTCTCCGACGCCATGAGCGTATTTGGCGCGTCATTGCCTTCGAGCCGCTGGAAGATCGCAAGCTGTTGGCGGTCGAGGGTCTCCGCCTCGCTCCACTTGCCCTGGCCGAGAAGCGCGAGAACGAGATGATTCATAGCGGAGAGCGTTTCAACATTGTCCGGCCCCAGTTGCTTGAGGCGCAAGTTGTAGACCTGGCGTTCGAGCTCCTCGGCGCGGTCGGCGTGGCCCTCCGCACCAAGAACGACGCCAAGGTAGCTCATGACGGCCAGGGTTTCAGGGTTCGCGGGGCCATCGCGGCGCATGCGGATGGCGAGCACCTGCCGCAGCAGTGCCTCGGAATCGTGGTAGCGGCCGCGGCGAAACAGTACCCAGCCAATGGAGGTCCGGGTTTTCAGAGTGTCGTTGTTCTCAGGGCCCAATTTCTGCTCGCGAATGGCGTCGGCCTGGCGGTAGAGGGACTCGGCGCGGTCATACAGCCCGAGATTTTCGTAGACCTGTCCCATGACCATCATCATTTGTGTTTGCAGGTCGGGGTCGTTGGCGAGTCCGGACTCGACCTGCGAGGATGCCCGGTCGAGGATTTCGCGAGCCCGGACCTGATTGCCGCGGGCCTCACTGGGGTCAGAGACTTTGAACATGCCGGTCATGAACTCGGTGATGCGATTGGCCCGATCGCGTTCGCGCGTGATGCGGCGAAGCTGGACCGCTTGCAGAACGGCGAAGCCTGCGAGCAGGATGACGAGCGTGGACACAGCGCCGGCAGCCACACGGTGACGCCTGAGATATTTTCCGAATCGGTACCGGATGCTTGCCGGACGTGCAAGTACCGGCTCATGCGCGAGATGCCGCCGGATATCGGTGGCCATCTCTACGGGAGTACCATAGCGCCGGGCACGATCCTTCTCGAGCGCCTTCATGGTGATGCTGTCGAGGTCGCCGTGGAGCTGGGTCCGGAGATGTTTTGGGTCGGTGGCGCGCTGGGCGGCGGAAGCGAAGAGATCTTTTTCGGTGGAGAGTCGAGCGCTGGGGCGCGGAGGGTCCTCTTCGCGGAGGGTGCGCAGGACCTGGTCGAAGGGCAACTTGCGCCACTTTGCGGTGTCGAAGGGAGGAGCACCGGTCAACAGCTCATAGAGGATGACGCCGAGCGAATAGACATCGCTGCCGGTGTCGATGTCGCCGCCAGCTGCCTGCTCGGGGCTGATATATCCGGGCGTTCCGGCGATGCCCCATACATGGGAGAACAGGGATTCGCCTGCAGCTGCGGGCGAGGCGGCCTTAGCGAGGCCGAAATCAATGATGCGGGGAACCGGCTCGCCGTCGACTTCCACGACGAGGATGTTGGCCGGCTTGAGGTCGCGGTGAATGATGGCCTTCTGATGGGCGTGCTGCACACCCTCGCAGACCTTGATGAAGAGCTCAAGACGCTGGGTAATCGAGAGCTTCTTCTGATCGCAATAACGGGCGATCGGTTCGCCGGCGACGTACTCCATGACGAAGTAGGGCTGGCCAGCGGAGGTGGCGCCGGCATCGAAGACCTTGGCGATGGCGGGGTGATCCATGAGGGCAAGCGACTGGCGCTCGGCCTGAAAGCGGGCGAGGAGTGTGTCATCAAAGATGCCGGAGCGAATGAGCTTGAGCGCGACCTGGCGGCGCAGCGGCTCGGATTGCTCGGCCAGCCAGACCTGGCCCATTCCGCCTTCGCCGATCTTGCGAATCAGACGATAGGGGCCGATGGATTCGAGTGGCTGTGGCTCAGGAGTCTCGGCTGCAGTTGCCGGCGCACGCGACAACTCACTGGAACGGTCGTAGGCGGAGAGGAGCGAATCGATTTCATGGCGCAGGGATATATCCGAGCCGCAGGCGCTGCTCAGGAACTTGTCACGATCTGCAGGGTCGAGCTCAAGAGCGGCGTTAAACAGCTCCCCGACTCTCCCCCATTGACCGGTCGTTTCCACGGATGCTTCTCCCCACTTCGCGAGTGAGCCATGCCTTAGCCATGTTCCAATCGCGTTTCACGGTTGCGGGGGAAATATCGAGGACAACGGAGGTCTCCTCGACCGTGAGGCCGCCGAAGAAGCGCAGCTCCACGATCTTTTCCTGCTGCGCATCACGGCGGGAAAGGCGGGTGAGCGCGTGGTCCAATTCCACGACATCGACGTTCGACTTTTGGGGGAGATCAAATGTTTCGTCCAAAACCACTTTGTATTCCGGCCCTCGCTTGGCAGCTCCACGGCGGCGGGCGTAGTCCACGAGAATCTGACGCATCAGTTTGGCCGCAATCGCGACAAAATGAGCGCGATTTTCCATGGGCGGAGGCTGATCGCCGACAAGGCGCAGATAGACCTCGTGGACCAACTCAGTGCTTTGCAGCGTATGGTCAGCACGTTCGGCCCTTAGACAACGGTGCGCAGCCAAGCGCAACTCTTTGTAGACGATGGGGATGAGCGCCCGCAGCGCCTCTTCATCGCCGTTTCTCCAGCGAAGAAGAAGCATACTGGCCGAATCAGATGGCTGAGGCGCGCACTCGACCACAATTTCCCTGTGGCACGTAAGATAGACCACTTTTTGGCGGGAGTCAATAATGCAATCTAACCTGGCCTGGAATCGACTTTTACCCTCGATTTGCCCTGCTGATCTCCTATCTATTCATAGCTCGCGGCCGGTCTGCTGAAGATTTCTGAGCCTTTTCCCTCCCGAATTTCGCATTACAGGGTAAGGCGGAATATATCTCGCGGGAGGCATTTCATGAAACATGGTGGGGTCAAAAGGGGTAATTGGATTGTCCCAGGCCTGCAGTTTTTCTCTCTATTACTTATTATCAGCATCCTCGGCCTCCTCTCGGGATGCGGTGGGTCCAGTTCAAGTGGATCCAGCAACAGCAACCAAACCCCAGTGACCTACACCATTGGCGGATCGGTCTCCGGCCTGTCGGGCACGGGACTGGTGTTACAGAACAACGGCGGCGATAACCTCACGATCACCGGCAACGGAAGCTTCACCTTCAGCACGGCGGTCACCAGCGGCGGCGCGTATAAGGTCACCGTTTCCACTCAGCCTTCCAATCCGGCACAGACTTGCGCGGTGACAAACGGCAGCGGAACAGCCAGCGCCAACGTCACGAACGTTCAGGTGGCCTGCACAACGACTCCCACCTACACCATCGGCGGAACGGTCTCCGGCCTATCGGGCACAGGGCTGGTGTTGCAGGACAACGGCACCGATAATCTCACGATCAGCGCCAACGGAAGCTTCACCTTCAGCACGGCGATCGCCAGCGGCAGCAACTATGACGTCACCGTACTTACACAACCTTCCAGTCCGGCACAGACCTGCACGGTGACAAACGGCAGCGGAACAGTCAGCGCCAACGTCACGAACGTTCAGGTGGCCTGCACCACGAACGTAACCCTTGTCTACACCATCGGCGGCGTGGTTTCCGGCTTGTCGGGCACGGGGCTGGTGCTGCAGAACAATGGCGGCGATAATCTGTCGATCACTGCAAATGGCGATTTCACCTTCTCCCAGGAGGTCGCTGATGGCGGCGCGTATGACGTTACCGTTCTTACACAGCCATCCAATCCCACGCAGACCTGCGCGGTGACGGACGGCAGCGGAACCGCCAGCGCCAATGTCACGAGTGTCAAGGTGTCCTGCTCGACTGTCTCCACCACCAACGCGTGGACCTGGGAGGGCGGCAGTAATATCGCCAATCAACTGGGTTCGTACGGAACCAAGGGGACGGCTGCTGCCGGCAACATTCCGGGAGGTCGGTATCGCGCTACCAATTGGACCGATTCGTCCGGGAATTTCTGGCTGTTTGGCGGGAGTGGCTACGACTCGGTTGGGACAGGCTCCGGCACCGCTACTCTGAACGACCTATGGAAATACAGTCCAAGCACCGGTGAATGGACATGGGTGAATGGGTCGAGCACAGGTAACCAGTTAGGAGTCTATGGAACGAAGGGAACGGCCTCTGCAAGCAATGTTCCAGGGTCTCGGGTCGCTCCGACCGGATGGACCGATAACTCCGGCAACTTCTGGCTCTTCGGCGGGTATGGGTTCGACTCAGCGGGGAACGAGGGAGAACTCAACGACCTGTGGAAGTACAGCCCGAGCACCGGCGACTGGACGTGGGTGGCTGGATCGGATCTTGCCAGCCAATCGGGGACGTACGGAACGAAGGGGACGGCGGCCAGCGGCAACACTCCGGGAGGGCGACAACATGCTGTCAGCTGGACCGACACGTCTGGCAATCTCTGGGTCTTCGGCGGCAAGGGATTCGACTCGGTCGCGACAGCTGATGGAGATGCCTATCTCAACGACCTGTGGAAGTACAGCCCGAGCACCGGCGACTGGACATGGATGGGCGGATCGGACCTAGCCAATCAAGTCGGCACTTACGGAACCAAGGGAACTGGTTCAACCAGCAACATTCCGGGGGCGCGAAACGTTGTCGCTGGCTGGGTCGATTCGTCCGGCAATCTCTGGCTCTTTGGCGGGAATGGTTACGACTCAGTCGGGACAGATGAGGGCACCGCCTATCTCAACGACCTGTGGAAATACAGCCCAAGTACGGGCGAATGGACATGGGAGAGCGGGTCTGACATCGGCAACCAACTGGGTACGTACGGAACCCAGGGGACGGCGGCTGCCGCTAACATTCCTGCAGCACGATGGGGCTCTGCCAGCTGGGTCGATACTTCCGGGAATTTGTGGCTCTTCGGCGGATTGGGTGTTGACGATGCATCTGCAGACACCGGTGAATACAATGATCTGTGGAAGTACAGCCCAAGTTCGGGCGAATGGACATGGGTGGGCGGACAGGATGTCGCCAACCAGGATGGCACGTACGGAACCAAGGGGACGGCCGCTTCCACCAACATTCCCGGTGGCCGGGAGCGCCCGGTAACCTGGACCGACACGTCCGGGAATATCTGGCTCTTCGGCGGGTTAGGTTACGACTCGGTCGGAACCGCGCAGGGCAGCGGTAACCTGAACGACCTGTGGAAGTATGGCCCGCAATAACAATGAGAGCAGAGTTGTCCGGCCTGGCGCCGGACAACTCTGTAGCTCGACCGAATGTTGGCATTGGATACTCAGCGCACATAGAAGAACTGGACGTTGCCCTCAACGCAGGCGTCAGACGTGGAGAGCCATACAAACTTCAATGGTCTGATATAGGCCTGCAAGCCCGCCGTATCAGCTTGCGGCAGATTAAGTACGGTTCGACTCATCACGTAACCTCTCAAGGCGGCCACACTCGCGGATGCCATCCGGGCTTTCCGGAGGCCCAAATCGGTCCCTCCTGGTTTTCCTGTTTTCGCCCATTTTCTGACCAAGACGTGCCTACGAGGGGCGAGGCCAGCGTGCGAGGTTTTATAGCGGTGAGGTCAATTTGGAAATGATCGCCGCCGAAAAGCTGACGTGTGGGTACGGATTTCCGTCGATGAGTGCGTTGGCGATGTGGCGCTCGTTGACGCTACGCGCCAGAGGGACTGAAACCCCGCTGCTATCCGACTAGTCTCACACGCCTGGCTCTGCCGCCGAATTGATTCTGTCGGAATTCATCCAAAAGCCCGTGCCCGGTCACGAAACCAATTCAAACTGACCCACTACCACCCGTCCATGTGTGGTTCCACATACCTGCGCGTGTAGTGACCTCTATTTCCTCTCCTCCCTCATTACATTAGTCTCGGTTTAGCTGGATGCGACATTCATTCAGCTCTTTGGCGATCACGCCTATCTTTGAACCTCACGCAACGAGTTCCACCGCTCACCAGGACAAAGGCGCCACAGGAAGCGTTGGTTATCGTTGGAGTTGCGCCTGGAGGAGTTCTTTGATGAAAACGCAGTTTGATAGTACAGATCGCGCGTCGGCAAGACCTCCCCGATGCCAGACCGTGGCTGGGCGATTGCTTCGGCTACCAACTCTGTTTTGGTTGCTATTCATGGTTGCTTGCTGCGCTGCTTCTTCCGCGCAAACACAGTTCTATTCCGTCACCGGCATTGACCTCGCTTCATACGCAAACGGAGCGTTGATCCGGTCAGAGCTGATTGAGGGCGCTCCCGATGGCGCAACCGCCTATCGTGTTCTTTACAAATCAGAGGGCCTGCAGGGAGAGCCTATCGCCGTCTCGGGGGTTGTGATTGTTCCTGCGGGACCAGCGCCGGCGAATGGCCGCCGGATTATTGCATGGGCGCACCCGACTACAGGTATCGTTCCGAAGTGCGCCCCCTCGCTGGCACGCGTGCTCTTTCGATCGATCCAGGGCTTGCAAGAGATGCTGAGGCTTGGGTACGTGGTTACGGCTACCGACTACCCTGGTCTCGGCACCCCAGGTCCGCACCCATATCTGGTCGGCGTCAGCGAAGGGCGCGCCGTTCTGGATTCTGTGCGAGTAGCACGCCTGATGCCCGGCGCGGGAGGAGGACGCGCATTCGCCGTTTGGGGCCATTCGCAGGGCGGCCAGGCTGCGCTCTACACGGGGATTCTTGCCCACACGTATGCTCCGGAACTGAAGCTTGTCGGGGTTGCAGCAGCGGCGCCTGCCACCGAGCTCGGAACTCTGCTTACTGACGACATGGATACCTCAGGCGGCAAGAACATTACCGCGATGACCTTGTGGTCATGGTCACGCGTCTACGGAGCGCCAATTTCTAATGTTGTGACTCCGGAGGCAATGCCGGCTGTCGATCGGTTGGCCAACAAATGCATCGAACGATTCTTCGATGTGTTCGAAAGGCGCGGCCCATCCAAAGATCTCCAGCAAAGCTTTCTGCAGGAAGAGAACTTCACCGATCTCGAGCCGTGGCGCAGTCTGCTTGCCCGCAATACGCCGAAAACGCTGCCGCCATCGATTCCGGTATTTCTTGCGCAGGGCATGAAAGATACGCTGGTCCCGCCCTCGGTGACGGAGAACTACATGCAGGAACTTTGCAAAGCGGGAACCGCTGTACAGTGGTATCCCGTACCCAACGCCGGACACCTGTTTGTTGCACGCGATAGTGCAAGAGCAACCATCGATTGGATTGGAGGACGCTTTGCCGGATTGCCCGCGCCAAGCAGCTGCGCCGCTCAGCCGAACCAGTAACTCAGCAGATCATCGATTCATCCAGACGAATGCCTTGGTTTATCTGCGCGCTGGAAGTCTCAATTTGTGTCTGAAGACTTCGGAGCAGAGCGGTCATCCGACGATAGACAAGCTCCTATCTTCCTCGATTTGCGCATTGGCGATTTATCATCAACTGAAAATCGAAAAGCATCGCTCGCGGGAAGCGCGTTTATGAGGATCAATGCGTGATCCCCTGCCAGAGGCTGGACCCGACGAGCGCACTGGGCTGCATTTTGGCAACGCGATCCAGCCTGTAATTTTGGCAACGCAATTCAGACAGTCTCACTTCGAGCAAAGCGGGAATGTGACGCTGAATGTTGTCCCGACATTCTCGCTGCTGACAACAGAGAGCCTTGCGCGATGGATTTCCGCGATCCATTTGGCGATGGAAAGCCCCAATCCGCTTCCTTCAACCTGTCCGCGCGAGGGATCTGCGCGATAGAAGCGCTCAAATATCTGCGGGAGGTCCGCGCTTGGAATGCCGATGCCGTTATCGCGAACGGTCACGGTGGCGCCGAGAGCGGAAGCGATAAGTGCCACATCGATGCGGCCGCGCGACGGTGTGTACTTTATCGCATTATCAAGGAGAATCCAAAGAAGCCGGCGCAGACTGGACGAGTCGCCAAGGACATTGACCGTCTGTTGTGAATCAACCGCGACCGAGAGCGTGTGCTTCCGTTCGACGGCTATGGGACGCGCCTTCTCGCAAACCTCTTCAACAACAGTGACCAGATTCAACGGCGCCATTTGCGGGCCGTCACGATCAGCGTCAGCGCGCGCCAACGTCAGCAGGTTCTCCAGCAGAGCGGACGCTCTGGCCGACTCCTCGACAATATCTGTGAAAGCCTGACGGCTGTCAGGATCGGCATCGGGGTTTCGCAGCGCTACTTCGGCAACGGTGCGCATAAAGGAGATCGGGCCGCGCAAATCATGCGAGGCGTCAGCGGTAAACTGCTTGATTCGATTCACAGCTGTCTCCAACCGCTCCAGCATCGCATTGCAGGTCTCCGCCAGGCGTTGCAGCTCATCGCCCGTATTGACCACGGGCACTCGTTCAGAGAGATTCGTGATACTGATGGATCGCGCCGACGCCGTAATACGATCAACCGGCAGCAGTGCTCTGCGGCTAAGGAAATATCCGCCTGCGGAAGAAATCAAAAGCAGCAGCGGAACCGATGCGAGAAGTCCCGTCAAAAAACGGTCCAACACGAGTTGGTTGCCGGCTTCGGGAGCCGCGGCCATCACATATAACTTGTCCGCACCAACCTGAAAGGGATGACCCAGCACCCAATAGTGATCACCCGACCATGAAACCTGCTCGAATTGCTGTCTCTGCGTATTACGCAGACTCGGCCAGGGAAATTCCTTCGCAGCAGCGGTAGGCGAAGGATAGGCGCGGCTTCCGTCCGCGCGGAAAACTTCACACAAACCATTGCCCGTAGCCTTAGCGAATTCTGCGAAATCTTTTTGCCGGACTACTTCAGAGACGTTCTGTGTTGCCGTCAGAAGCTTTTCCAGCCGGTATTCACGGCGTTCCAGGGTTCCATGCCGCTCGCTCACCAGCGTGGTCCTCAGGTTCAGCCACATGGCAATTCCAAAGAGCAGCCATCCCAGAAAGAAGATGGCCCCAAACCATAGAGTGAGACGAAGCGAGATCGACCAGTGGCGGGTCATGATTCAGCGCGCAATGAATAACCAATACCTCGAACCGTGTGCAACAGCTCCGGCTCTCCGGGATGCGTGATCTTGTTGCGCAACGAGCGGATAAAGACATAGAGGCTTTCATAGCTCACATCCGTCCCGTGACCCCAGCCCTTATCGAGCAGCACGTTGTGAGGAACGATGGTCCCAGCCCGGCGTATCAGGATCTCGAGCAGCGCATATTCCGTACGCGTCAAGACTTCGACACGGCTTCCACGGCTCATTTCGCAGGTTTCAGGATGAAGCGTCAGCTCGCCGTAGCATAGATCCATGGGCGGCCGCTCAACGATACGGCGCGATGCGGCCCGGATGCGAGCCAGCAGCACATCTAGGGCGAAAGGCTTGGTAAGATAATCGTCCGCGCCGGCATCCAATCCATGTACGATATCGTGCATGGTGTCGCGAGCAGAGAGAATAATCGTCTGAGTCTGCACCCGGTCCGCACGCAGTTTGCGAATGACGGTGAATCCGTCAACATACGGCAGCATGATATCCAGAATCAGAAGGTCGAATCTGTCAGTCCGCCCAAGGCGCAGTGCCTCTTCACCGTCAAAGGCCAGCGTCACATCGTAGCCTTCGCCACGAAGCGCTCGACCCAAGTGCCCGGCCAAACTACGTTTATCCTCCGCAATAAGCACTTGCATGCGCGTAGTCTATGCCACGAGTTGTGAAATTCCCGTGAAAAGCGCCGGGGAATTCCAGCGGGCTTAGGTTGGCTTTAGGTTGGGTTCGCATACTGCATCCTGACAAAAACCCACACGGAAGTATGGAGGCTGGTATGGGGTATTATCGGCGGTTGCTGATCCTGGTGCTTGTACTATTCACAACTGGCGCTTGCAGTCCGTTCTATGGACAGGCGTTGAAGGGATCAATCAACGGTACGGTAACTGATGCTTCGAAAGCGGTTATCACCGGTGCACGAGTAGTGGTGACTCCCGGCAACATTGTCACGAAAACAAACAGCTCGGGCCAGTTCACTGTGGCAAACCTTTCTTCAGGAACCTACTCGCTCACCATCACATCCACCGGCTTCACTCCTCTCACTGAAAGCGTCCTTCTGAACGCCGGGCAAGCCGTGACCCTGAACTTCGAGCTTCAGGTGGGTTCGGCCACCGAACAGGTGGTGGTCACCTCCGGAAGTGGACCTGTGCAAACAATGCCGCAGGCGATCAATGAGGAGATCACCTCGGCGAATATTCTGAACGTCCTGCCGCAGAGCGAGATTATTGCCCTGCCGAATGCGAATATCGCCGACGCCGCGGGCCGGCTGCCGGGCGTCACGCTCCAGCGTGACGAAGGCGAGGGCGTGTATGTTCAGGTACGTGGGCTTGATCCCCGGCTCACCAACGTCACCATCGATGGCGTGACCGTGCCCGCGCCGGAGGTCGCCATACGCCAAGTCGACCTGGCGACCATTCCCGACGACATGGTGCAATCGATTGAATTGAATAAGACGCTTTCGGCTAACCAGGACGCAGACGGCATCGGCGGCTCGCTCAACCTGGTGACCAAGATGGCCGGGGTGAAGCCCTACCTGAGCATCGAAACAACGATGGGCTACACGCCGATCATGAATACTCGCTACATCGGCAAAGTTGATACGACAGCTGGAATGCGCTTTGGGACAACCCAGCGCTGGGGCCTGATCGGAGGCGCGGAATACGACTACAACGGTCGCGGCATCAATGATATCGAGCCTGACCCCGATATCAACCCTGACGGTAGCGCGGTTCCTTACTATGACAAGATCACGCTCCGTGATTACCGCTATGATCGCTTTCGCTGGGGTGGAACCAGCACTTTGGATTACAAGGTCAGCGAGAACTCCACGGTCGCTCTGCATTTCATGCTTTCCGATTTCAAGGACTGGGGTGACAAGTGGTATTACGAACTCAAAACAAACAAGCCGGATGATACTTCGTATTACGAGTCGCTGCGCCGCCCCGATCTTGCCGTCGGCACCCTCTCTCTTGACGGCAATCACGTTTTCAAAAACACATGGGTACACTGGGGATCGGCCGTCTCTCGCTCGCGCGAACTGAATGCTGGCGGCAACCCGGAGGCTGACTTCGGCTTGACCTCGGCTGCGCTGAACAGCCCCAACTTACCAACGTGCACGTACGATCCCAGTGCCCAGTACGATGTCTACCGCCCACAGTGGTCCTCCAACTGCATGGTCGCTTCGTCACCTGTCTACAATCTCAACAACTATGGCATGACGCAATTCATCACCACTACTGGACAGGCTGTCGAGCTGAATCTACAAGAGTGGGCTGGAATGGGGATGAACTATCACCTCGGCTCTGTTTCCTCTACCTTGGAGTTTGGCGGCGAATTTCGTAACAGCCACGGTTTCCAATATGCGTACACACCGACGTATGACACGCCGATGGACAGCAACGGTAATCCTACCGTGCTGGCATCCCTGTTTCAGACTGGATTTATGGACCCGCATTACTACGACGGCAGTTATCACAATGGTCCCTTTACGGATTACTACCGCATGCAGAAGTATGTCGCCGCGAACCCCGGCGCGTTTCCCCTGGATCAGATCCTGACTCACGTTGGATCGGACTCCAATAACTTTGACCTCGTTGAGCGGGTTTCGGCAGGCTATGTGATGAACACCATCCAATGGCCCAAATTCCGTCTACAGACAGGGCTCCGCTTTGAAGCCACGCAGGTGCATGCACTGGGCTACAACGTTAATCCCGCAGCCGGTCCGAACGGAGATGGTCTGGACGACGATGGGAATTGGATTGGAACCACGCCCGTCAAGACAAATGAATCTTACGTTGACCCGTTGCCAAGCGTGCAGGCGCGCTGGCAAGTGGGTTCGCTCACGGCGATCCGCGCCGTTTATTCACGCGGCATCTCGCGTCCCAATCCGTATGACCTGGTTCCCTACCTGCTGGACAACGGCGCGGGCAGCGTTCCTCGTTACGCGATTGGCAACCCGAGCGAGGAGCCCACTCATGCCAACAACTATGATCTCCTTCTCGAACAGGAACTGCGCCCCTTCGGCGTGATCCAGGCCGGCTACTTTTACAAGCAACTTAGTGACCCGATTGTTTCGGTCTATGTCCCCTACACCACCGTTAACCCGGACGGCTCGCCAGACCTGGCGCAACAAAACATCAACGCTAACAACGCCAGTGTGTACGGGCTGGAGTTTTCCTGGCAGCAGCGCTTGAGCAATTTGCCTGGCGCGCTGCGCGGTCTGGGAATGATGGCAAACTACGCATACACAGGGTCGCATACCAACGGCATTCTGGGCCGTACGGACTCGCCCCCGCTCATCGGCACGGCCCGTCACGCCTTCAATATTGAGCCTTCGTATGCATTGGGGCGCTACGAAGCTCACATGGGAATCAGCTATAACGGTGCCAACGACAATGCTTACCAGTGGTTCAACAACCAAGCCGACCCCAGCAATAATAGTCCCGGCCCTCCCAACGGTCCTCTGGGCGACAACTACTTCTATCCTCATTTGCAGGTGGACGCGCAGGTGGGCGCGCGTGTCTGGCGCGGTCTACACCTGATCGTCAATGGCCTGAACCTCAACAACGAGGTCTTCGGCTTCTACAACGGAAGCCCTCAGTACATGACGCAGCGCGAGTACTACAAACCGACTTACAGCGCCAGTCTGCGCTGGACCTCGGGCGCTGAGCAATGAGGATCAGGCAAACTTTCTTTTACCTCTCTCAAAAGGGGCGCATAGCATGATGTATGGTAGGTGCCCCTTATTTTTATATTGGACTGCGACTCCGGACTTTTTTCATGCTGAACGCCCGCTCTATCGGAACTTTGCTGCTGGGAATCTGGTGCCTCCTTTGCACATGCCCAAAGTCTTTCTGTCAGACAGACAGTCCCGCTTTGGAAGGCAAAGCTGCGCAATTGAAGTTCGTCGTCATTCTCAGCCGGCATGGCGTACGCTCACCTACCTCCGATGCGAGCCGTTACGGAATTTACTCCCGCGCAGCATGGCCGCAGTGGGATGTGCCCCCTGGCTATCTCACCACGCACGGGTTCGAGTTGATGAAGATACTCGGCAGCTATGACCGCTCCCTGCTGGCACAGGAAGGCCTTCTCAGCGGGTCAGGCTGTGCAAATGCTGACCAGACTTATTTCTATGCCGACTCGGATCAGCGCACCCGTGAATCGGGCCGGGCGTTGGCCGAAGGCATGTTTCCCGGGTGCGATCCAATCGTGCACGGCTTGCCGGAAGGTGCGCCTGATCCGCTCTTTCATCCGCGGCACGCCATGTCTAAGACGGCTGTTTCTGCTTCAGTCGCAGACCCGGCGCCCTCAAATTTTGCTGCACAGGCCCTTTTCGAGCGGTATCGTCCGCAAATTGCGGATATGGATCATATTCTGGCTACATGTGGTGCACCCGCTTTGCGAAAGCAGAGTCGCGTCTCACTTCTTGAAGTCCCCGCTCGTCCGCGTGCAGACAAACCGGCTCGTCCGGGCGAGCTGAATGGCCCTCTGGAGGTAGCGGCCAGCTTGAGCGAAAACTTCTTGTTGGAATATGTGCAGGGCATGCCACTGCGCGATGTCGGCTGGGGCTGCATCAATGAGAGCACGCTTCGCTCTCTCATTGCGCTGCATACCGCGGCCTTCGACTATACGCACCGCAATCCGATAGCGGCGCGCCGGGACGCATCGAATTTGCTGAACAGCATCCACGCGGCGATGCAGCAGGCTGTGACTGGCGCGCGGGTTTCCGGCGCTCCCAATCCCCCCGGAGCTCGCGCTCTCTTCCTGATTGGGCATGATACGAATCTGGCCAGCGTTGCCGCGCTGTTGCACTTGAACTGGGCTGCGGATGGTCGGCGCGACGATACCCCTCCCGGCAGCGCGCTGGTATTTGAACTGTGGCGCGAACGTACTTCCGGACAATACTTCGTTCGCATCTTTTACACTGCACAGACCCTCGATCAGATGCGAAACACCGTGATTCTTACCCTGGAGCATCCGCCTCTTCGCATTCCGCTGGCGGTGAGCGGATGCTCAGCCGCTGAAGGCCATCTCTGCACCTGGGCAGAATTCACGCACAATGTGAACGCCGCAATCGATCCTGCTTTTCTTGTGCCGCTACGCTGAAAAGGATTCGTAGCAATTTGCCGCAATTTCACCGAGAGAACAAGATGCGCGTATTTCAAAGATCGTTGAAGCTTCTAAGTCTGCTGCTATTGGTTGGAGCATTGCCGCTCCTGGCGCAGACCCGGTGGGCTGTCCAAAAGACCTTCCATATAGGCGGAGAAGGCAAATGGGACTATGTCACCGTGGATGCGCCACGTCATCGGCTTTTCGTCACCCGCGTGACGCACACAATGGCGATCGACACCAACACAGGCAAATTGCTCGCGGATATCCCCGGGCAGATTCACTCGCATGGTGTGGCCCTGGTTCCGGAACTGAACCGTGGATTTATCACGGACGGCGGAGGTAGCGGCGCCGTTGTCGTCTTCGATACCAGAACCTATAAGGTGCTCGGACGCATACCCACCATGCCCGACTCTGACGGCATCATCTATGACGCCGCGGCGAACCGCATCCTGGCAGTGTCAGGAGACGGTCATGCATTAATGACCCTCAATCCTGATATCAACCCAGGGAACGGAAGGATCGACCCGCCTATCGATCTCGGCGGCTCGCCTGAGTTCCTTGCCTCCGATGGAACTGGCAGTGTCTACGTTAATTTGCCGGACGAAAACCTTGTCGCAGTCGTCGATCTCCACACCCGCAAGGTAGTTGCGCGCTGGCCGGTCGCTCCTGGCGGCAAACCTGTAGGGATGGCAATCGATCCGGTCCATCATCTTCTCTTCATCGGCTGCCG
>JASHUR010000055.1 GCA_030039895.1 Acidobacteriaceae bacterium
CGCTGCCAGTTCACCGCAAAGTCGCGCCACACCAGCCCGGACACGCCCAGTGCCACCGCACCCGCTCCATAGGCATACACTCCCAGATTCGACAACGCCCTGCGATTGCCCATCCACCCCTCCCGAAAACTCCACACCGAGCTGGCTATGATAGCCGCACAATATAGGTATAGACCTGCTGGAGGCCAGTCATGCGCCCGCTTCTCATCGTCTTGCTTGCCCTCACCCTCGCGCCACACGCACTTACCCACGCGCAATCACCCTCACCCCGCATCGCGTCCTGCGCCGCCTCGCAGCTCTCCATCGCCCTCGACGACGAGAACGGATACTTCAATGGCATGTCGCACTCCGGAACCCTCCTCGTTCTCCGCAACCTCGGCCCGTCCGCCTGCACCGTGCCCGCGCGACCACGCCTAACTTTTGAAGACGCCGCCCACCATCCCGTAGCCATCTCGCCTCAACCGCTCGAAGGCAAACAGCCCGGCCCTGTTGTCATTCCGGTCGAAGCCGAAGTCACCTCCGCCATGCGCTGGGTTGCTGTCGACGCTTACGGGGCCGGCAACTGCGTCTCGCCCGCCGTCCTCATCCTGCACCTCAGCCCCGCAGCTTCGGACACCAGTACCCTCCGCATCCCGTTCGACCGAAGCCTCTGCGGCCCCGCGCATCAAAACCCCGCTTACAGCTTTACCCTTCTGCGCCGCGACCCCGCCTACACGCCACCCGCAAAATAGCTACCCCAGTAGCCTCTCCAGCGTATTGAGCCCCCTTTGCACCTCGCGCAGCTCTCTCTCATCCGCACGTTCCAGCGCCTTCAGCAGCGGAGTCAGCGTCAGCGCCGGCATCCTCGTCTTCATAAACCGCCGCACCGCGCCCGACGCGCGAATCACCGTCACCCTCCCGTCCGTCGCATGCGCCGCGCGCTCCACCATCCCCTGCTTCTCCAGCCGGTCCACAATACCGGATACGGTACTATGCGCAAGGCTCACCCGTGCGCTCAGTTCCTTCAGGCTCATCCCGTCCACGCGCACCAGCTCGCCCATCACCATTCGCTGCGGAGCCGTCAATTCCCCCCGCGCAAACTCCGCCTCCAGCCGCTGCCGCAGCCTCCGCCGAATCGCCTGCAACTGAGCCTCGATCCGCTTGGCCTCCTGCCGCAAATCCCGCTTCAGCTCCGGCCCACTCTTTACCTTCCCGCTCAATCTTCCCTCATCTCTCAAAACAAATACGGAGCCAGCGCCTTCACCCGCCGCATGTACTCCACATACTCCGCCCCGAACGTCTGCACCATCAGGCTCTCTTCGGTCGCAATCTTCAGCCAGAAGCCGAATAGGATGACCAGCAGCGCCACCATACTATGCAGCGACCCACTTACCACCGCCGTCCCCACGGACGCCAGCAGCAGCCCCGTATAAATCGGATGCCGCACCCATCGGTACGGCCCTCGCTGAACCAGCGTGTGGCCCTCCTTCAGCGTCACCGTGCCGCTCCAGTTCCCGCCCAGCGTCAGCCGCGCCCAGATCGCAAACGCAATCCCCGCCGCCGTCAGTGCAATTCCGGCCATAGCGGCGCGCCGCCCCGGCACATACAGCTGCACATCCATCCACAATGTATGCACGCGTCCGCTGAACAGCAGCCAATACCCGAACACAACGATTCCCGCCTGCCACAGCCGCGACGACGGCGACTGCCATCGCATCGTCCGCTTCGTCATCATCGCGCCGGCAATCCACACAAGAATCATCACCAGCCACAGGCTGTCAATTATCCTCCATGCTTCGCCAATCCAGTCCATCGCGCCCCTCCATATCTGTCGAATACGACGCGTCGTATACGACACATATTACCGAAACGCAATCCGCCCCGCAACAGTTCCACAACAGGTTCCAAATCCGGGGATTTTCCACCCGTCAGCCCGGGCACTTTGACGGCAATATTCGGAGTGTCCCCGCATCCCCGCCATGGCATCCTCAATCCATTGAGGAGCGATACCATAATGATCAGCGCAATGTCTTTACCCCGTCCCACACCCGACGAAGCCTGGGCCCTCATCCAGTCCCGCGACCCCCGCGCCGACGGCCATCTCTTCTATGGAGTCCGCACCACCCGCGTCTTCTGCCGGCCCTCCTGCGCCAGCCGCCGCCCCGGCCGCTCCAACGTCGAGCTCTTCCCGGATATCATCCAGGCCCTCCGCGCCGGTTACCGCCCCTGCAAGCGCTGCAACCCCGCCGGAATCCAGCACGAGGCCCAGCTCGTGCAGACCCTCTGCGCCCATCTCAACCGAAGCGCCGGCCGCAACGTCACGCTCGCCGAGCTGGCCCGCATCGCTCGCCTCTCGCCCTTTACCGTGCAGCGTCTCTTCCAGCGCGTCCTCGGCATCAGCCCCAGCCAATATCAGTCGCACCAGCGCGCCGCCTCGTTCCGACGCAGCCTCGCCAAACCCGAGTCCCGCATCACCGACGCCATCTATGACGCCGGGTACTCCAGCTCGTCCCGCGCCTACACCGGTCAGCCCCTCGGCATGACGCCCAAAGACTACCGCAACCGCGGCCTCAACCAGTCCATCGAATACGCCTCCGGCCCGTCCCCGCTCGGCACGCTCCTCATCGCCGCCACCGCGCACGGACTCTGCTCCGTCATCCTCACCTCTTCTGAAAGCAAAGCCGTCGCCGAGCTTACCGAGCAGTTCCCCGCCGCCCACCTTCATTCGCAACCGGGGCTCGCGCCTATGCTGGCGCAGGTCGTCTCGCAGCTTACCGAGCATCCTGCCGCGCTCGATCTTCCCCTCGACCTCCGCGCCACCGCCTTCCAGATGCGCGTCTGGCAGGCCCTCCGCAGCATCCCGCGCGGCCAGACCCGCACATATTCGCAGGTCGCCCGCGACATCGGCCGGCCCAGCGCCGTTCGCGCCGTCGCCCGCGCCTGCGCCACCAACCCCGCAGCCATTGTCATCCCCTGCCACCGAGTCATCGGCTCCAACGGCTCCCCCACCGGATACCGCTGGGGCATCAACCGCAAGGAGCGCCTGCTCGAAATCGAGGCCGCCTCACCCGCTAACAGATAGCCGCACCCGCAAAAAATCCTTCGTCTGCATTGCTTGCCCGGTGATACTCTCGCAATCGATGAAGATTCCGCGCCTGTTGCTGCACCTTGCCTGGATCTCGGCCTGGATCCCGCTTGCTCCCCTCGCACTTTGCCAGAGCGCTCCGGCTCCGTCCGCGCCTGCACCGCAGCCGGCCGAAGTCATCACCCTAGACAACTCCGCCGTCAACCTGCCCGGTCCCTGGAAGTTCGCGCCCGGCGACTCGCCCGTCGTCAGCGGTGCTCCGCTCTGGGCACAGCCAGACTTCGATGACAGCAAATGGGCCCAAATGGACGTCGCCCCGAAGAACGGCTCCATTGATCCTTCCTACGGCACACCCGGCTTCGTCCCCGGCTGGACAAAACAAGGTTTTCCCAACCTCTACGGCTTTGCCTGGTACCGCCTGCGCATCCATATCAACGACTCCGGCAAGTCGCTCTGGCTCAAAATGCCCAATGACATCGACGACGCCTACCAGGTATTCGCCAACGGGCACTACGTGGGTAACTTCGGAGACTTTACCTCGCACGGGGTCAAGCCGTACTCCGCCCGCTCCATTTCCTTCCCGCTGCCTCCCGTAGGACCGGATGGCACTCTCGTGCTCGCCTTCCGCTTCTATATGACCGGCGGCACCTTCTTCCAGTCCACGGACGCAGGCGGCATGCACCAGCCTCCGGCCATCGGGCTCGCCTCCACCATTCGCCTGCTCCAGGCAGCGGACGACGACGCCAATCTCCACTATTATCTCGGCACTCTCTTTCAGTCGATTCTCTTCATACTCCTCGCACCCTTGGCCTTCTGGGCCTGGCTCAAGAACCGTAGCGATCGCGCTTACTTCTGGCTATTCCTCGCTCTGCTGTTCCCCCTCGAGAGGATTTTCAATATTGCCTTCCTCGACCTCTCGTCTGCCATGACGTTGGGAGGCGGCAATGTTTGGATCAGCGGTTTCATTGGCCAATTCTCGCTCCTCATTTGGGCCATGTTCTGGTGGCACTGGTTTGGCCTCGAAAACGAGCGATGGATTCCCCGCGCTGCATGGGCCCTGACCATTGCGGAAATTCTCGTGCAGGAAACCCTCCGCCTGCCCACCATGAACGTCAACGTCGTCCCCCATGCATGGCTCAATTCGCTAAGCACAGCCTCGGCGTTGATTTTGGCTGCGCTGGGCGTCCTGCTCCTCATGATCCTCATCGAAGGTTTCCGCAAAGATCGCGTCGCCGCGCTGGCTGCTGTCGTTCCCATCCTTCTCACCGAGCTAGCCAGCTTCTCCCAGTTCCTTCTCGGACGCTTCGGCATCTCCAACCAGTTCTATCCCTTCGGCATCGGCATCAGCACCACGGCCATTGCGTCTATCCTGATGGTCTTCGTCATCGCCACCCTCGTCGCCCGCCGCTTTTTGCACTCTCAGGTCCAGCAGCAATTGGATCGTCAGGCCATTGCCCAGGACCTCGAACAGGCACAGCAGCTCCAGCAGCGCGTGCTCATCCCGGAGAACATCCGCTCGCCCTACTTCAACATTCAAACCGCCTACCACCCTGCGCAGACCGTCGGAGGAGACTTTTTCCAGACCCTCACCCGCCCTGACGGCACCCTGCTCATCGTCATTGGCGATGTCTCCGGTAAGGGCATCAGCGCCGCCATGCTGGTCGCCGTACTGGTCGGGGCCATCCGCAATCAGGCCGAATCCTCCTTCGATCCCGCGGCCATGCTCGCCACTCTTAACCGCCGCCTCGTCGGCCGCTCCGGCGGCCACTTCGCCACCTGCCTGGCTGCCGAGATCCAACCCGACGGCAGCATGCGCGTCGCCAACGCCGGACACCTTCCTCCGTACTTAAACGGAAAGGAAATGAACATCGAGGGATCGCTCCCTCTCGGCGCAGACGCCGAAGTCGACTATCCCAATCTGCCCTTCACACTTCACCCTGGAGACCGGCTTACCTTCCTCACCGATGGTGTGGTCGAGGCGACAAATTCGGAGAAGGAGTTGTTCGGTTTCGACCGCACCCGCGAAATCAGCAGCTTGCAAGCCTTCGCCGTCGCCCTTGAGGCGCTGAACTACGGCCAGATCGACGACATCACCGTGGTCGGCATCGAGTTCGCAACATCCTCCAGCCCGGTCGCCGTCTGATTTGACCTGCCGCCTCCCAACCTCAAATTCCATCCATCATCAATCGCTGCTGTGGGTTGTCCAGCACGATGGCCTACAGCCGCTGCAACAGGCAGCCAAGCAACTGAATCGAAAGGCGAACAGAGGAAGCGGGCTATAATGTCGTTCATATCGGGCAGGAACATCATCGATTACAAATCAGGGACGGAGCGGCGCGAGAGTACCTCATTTCCAGATTGCAGAAGCGGCTGTTGTCACGTAATATCCCCCAAAAAGCAGCAAAAATCTCTAGTAAAGCTTCGATGAAGCGGAAAACTCCTGGTTCAGCGGTTGATGGCATTTAAGGTGGACTTGAGCGTGATGGACTGGACCAAATTACCGGACTTGGGAGCGGTGGCGCTGCTGCTCTGCGCCTTCGGGTCCGTGGCTCATCGCGGCCAGACATCTGTCTCACGCCTGTGGCTCATCGGCTGGGCAATGATCGCGCTCCACTTCGCCGCCTCCATGTTTGAAAACGCTGCCGGGGCCTTGGGAACTCTGACCTCCATGATCAGCGTCGATGCCCTTGTCTGGGGCGGCATCCTCTTCATGTGGGCATGTGTGCCTTATCGCAACAGGAGCTCCAGCCGCTGGATGCTTGTGTCGCTGCTGGGAACCAATACCCTGTATCTCGGCCTGCTCACGATCTGTCCCAAGGCTGTCTGGGCCTTGGTGGCCGCCGCGGTATTTTACGGCGCGCTGCCGCTGATGCTCACGCTCCTCTCACTCCTCGCGTTGCACCGGTTTGGCCATCCGCTGCGCTGGGCACTGGTGGCCCTCTACGCTGGACTTTCTGTTTTCCTCCTTGCTTTTCAGCAACGGGTTCCCAACGGCGGAGATCTCGCCATCAATGCCGTCATCTTTACGGTCTATTTCGGTTGCTGCATTCATTTCTGGTATGCCTACCGTCGCGCCACAACCGGCGCATTGATCACCATTGCCGGTTTCTTTGCATGGGCCGCTGTATTCGTGGTTGGACCGCTGATGGAAGCGTATATGCCCACGCTGCATGTGCAGGACGAAGTCTGGAATCTGCCCAAATATGTAGTCGCCGTCGGCATGATTCTGCTCCTGCTCGAGGACCAGATCGAGCACAACAAATACCTGGCGCTGCATGACGAGCTGACCGGACTTCCTAATCGCCGTCTTTTTCAGGACCGCATGGCCAGCGCATTGGAGCGCGCCCGCCGCAACCGGTCGCACACGGCGCTTCTGCTGATTGATCTGGACCACTTCAAGCGGGTCAACGACACGGTGGGACATCACGTTGGCGACATGCTGTTGAAGCACGTCAGCAACGTCTTTCTGGGCCGGGTTCGCCATTCTGACACCGTGGCGAGGACCGGCGGCGACGAATTCTGCGTCATCCTCGAAGAGCCGACCAGCCGCGAAGCTGCGGAGCATGTGGGCGATGCGCTGATTCAGATGCTGAAGGAACCCGTCGAATTGGAACATCACACTGTGACCGTGGGTGCCAGCGTGGGAATCGCGATGTTTCCCGATGACGCCGATACCGCCGAGTCCCTGCGCATCGCGGCGGACCGGAACATGTACGTCGAAAAAAATACAACCCACCGCAAGGGACCGGATCGGCCTGTACCTTCCTCTCTGTACCCCACGGAAAGAACGCGCAGCTAATCATCTCCAACGTGGAGGCTCCGCGCAGCAGACAATCGTGCGGATTGCACAAAGCATACTGGCGCTGTGAACAACAAACGGACCGACTGCGCGTTCAATACGCCGGCGGCAGCCCGATGCTTTTGATGATTGCCCGGTAGCGCGGATCGGCGTGCAGAAAATCGTATGCTGACTCATCCTGAATATCCAGCACCGTATCCTCACGCCTTAGAAGACCATCCTCAAGAAAGCTCAGCGTCTTCTCCCGATCGCCAAGCTGCGCGTACTGCAGCGCCATGTTGACCGGTGAGACATAGTGGCCTTCACGCTGCATCTTTTCCAGCACGCTGATGTTCCACCGCAGCACCTTCGCATAGCCGCCCTCGGCAAAGTCGCGCCGTATGGTAGCCGCCGCTGTCGGGTCCCCGGACAATTCCGTCCCTTTCGCCCAGTCTTGAGCAGCTTGCGCGAGCATTCCCTTTCCCCGATAAGCATTCGCCATTATGAAGTACATATCTGGATCGCGTGGGTTCGTCACCAGATGTTCTCGTGCATCCTCAATCGCTTCGTCATACCTGCGGGCGCGCACAAAAAACTCCCCCATCGCCCACGGTCTCTCGAAGGGATCAAGCTCCGTGGCCTTCTTCTGGAATGCAATCGCCTCGTCGTGGCGATTCAACGAGCTCAAAATCTTCGCGCGAAAGTGATAAGCTTCGGCAAACTTTGGATCGAGCTCGATCGCTCGAACGCATTGCTGATCGGCCCGCACCCAGTCCCACTTGGCAACAAAGATCGCTGCGCACAGGGCAAGACGCGCCTGAGGCAGTGTGGCATCAAGCGCAACTGCCTTCTGGGCAGCCGCCAGTGCCTCGGCGTTCGCCGGAATGCTCTCCATCTCCTCATCGCCTGCTTGCCCGTAATAGGCAGACAAGCCGGCCCAGGCAAGCGCGTAATCAGGCTGCAGCGCGATTGCCTGCTTGAAATACTTCCCCGCTTCCTCATTGATGCCTCGGAACCACAAATACTGTCCGCGCAAATACGCGTCATGCGCCGCAGGATTCACATATCTCGCCCGAGGACGCTCAACCACTGCACTGTTCGTTTTCTCTGCAATCTCCCTGGCTGCATCCGCGGGTAATGTAACCAGATCATCTCCCTGCCGGTCGTAGCTGTTCGCCCACACATGCGTGTCGCTCGGCCCCTGAATCAGTTGCAGCGTCATATGAACGCTATCGCCGTTCTTCTCGACCGACCCCTCCACAATGCCGTCCACGCCCAGCTCCCGCGCAATCTCTGGCAGCGGCTTGTGTACGCCCTTGTACTGCATCGCCGATGTTCGCGAAACCACTCGCAGCGTCGAATCCTTCGCCAGCATCGTCGTCAGCTCATCTGTCATGCCGTCGGCGAAATAGTTCTGGTCAGGATCGCCCGACAGGTTATCCAGCGGAATCACTGCAATTGAATGGATACCGGTAACTCGCGACTGCCTGCTCTGCTCGATCCGCGCGCCCACTGCCAGCAAAGCCGCGCAAACCACTGCCCCTGCCAGCCACCACATGGCCGCCAGCCGGAACCAGGCCGCCTTCCGAGTAACCGGCATCGGCGCAGCAGTCAAGGTACCCGCGCCGTTCGCTGTTGGCATCGTTACCGCAGGGGCATCCTGTCCCGCCTGCGCTGTAACCTCGCTCACTGGCGCCAGAAATCTGTACCCTACCCGCGGAATCGTCTCAATATATCGGGGAGAATTCGCCGAATCCCCCAGCGCGTCCCGCAGCTTCTGCACAGATTTGTTCAGCCCATGGTCGAAATCGACAAAAACGTCCTGCGGCCACAGCCTCTGGCGAAGCTCCTCCCGCGTGACCACGTTGCCCGGCCGCTCCAGCAACACAAACAGAACCTGCAACGGCTGCTGTGGCAACCGGATTCTCGTTCCGTTTTTGCAAAGCTGGCCCGCCTGCGCATCGAGCTCGAAAAGGCCAAAGCGCAGCAGGCTCCTGGGAGAGGAAACCGGCACTTTGCACCCCCTTGCGTCTGGCCTGCACAGAAGTGTAGCACCAGCCGCTTGCACGCACTTTCGCAGTTTGAGATTTAAACAGCCTGCGCTGGAAGGGACACTTCTCCTCAACCCGCTGCATTGATTTCACTTGTCCGGGGACAAACAATCCGCCTCACGGGCATTGCCGCCAAACTCATCGCCGGCGCAGACTCCCGGGCATCTCGCGAGCAGGCGCGGGGGCCGGTTAAGCCTTCCGGAATTGGCTCTGGCTCTCGGGCCTGAGGAGATATGAAAGGAGCAACACCATGACTCAGCTTACGAAGAAACCAACGGCGCCTTTTTTGCGTGCGCCGAAAATCCCCTTCAGCAACCGGATGTTTCACGGCATGCTTTTGGGACTGACTATGCTCTGCCTTCTCTTTGCCTCAGCCAGCGCAAAGGCTGCGTGCGGCATGATGGGCAACAAGTCCTTCAACCCGACAAAGTTTCCCTATCGCGTGCAGACCGATCCAGCCAACGCCTCCATCGTCGGCATGTGGGAGGTAACTTATACCGTCGGCGACACCACCACCATCTTCAATCAGACTCTCGATCAGTGGCACGGCGACGGCACCGAGTTCGAGAACGCCGACCTGTCCCCGCTCGGCGGCAACATCTGCATGGGCGTCTGGAAGCAGATCGGTGCCTACACCGTTCGCCTCCATCACATCGGGCTGATGTTCAGCGCTGACGGTCTTGACGCCGTCGGCAGCTTCACTTTGGACGAGACCAATACCGTGGCTCACAACGGCAAGACCTACAATGGCTCGTTCACCTTCAAAACGTACGACACGTATGGCAATTACTCCGGCACAACCGTCACCGGAAAAATCGCCGCTACCCGCGTCACTGTGCAGTGACGCAGACACTGGCCCTGGTTCTTACCATCGTTCTCACCATCATCCGCCGGCAGCAATCGCCAGATTGCTGCCGGTTCCCCATACGGCTGGAGCAATCGTTTTTTTCGCTCCTGTTGAGTCTTTTTTTGCCTCCTGATACGTCTTATGCCACAGAGGTTCGTGTGGGTGCTCTTCCTGAGATTTCCCCCGTCCGTTCCTCGACATAAGAAACCCCGGCGGTTCGTGGGTCCGCCGGGGCTTCTTTTTTCTCGACGCTACTGCAGCCTAACCTCTGCAAAGTAAAAGGGCTGGGTCACGCCCAGCCCTTATCTCTGCAATTGCCTTTCGTTGGCCCGGCCTATGCCTGAGCGTGGTTCGTATGTGCCTGCGCCTGGCCTCCCCGCGTCAGCCGATGCACAAAGTGGTACGGCGGCCACGGCCCTGAGAGCTGCATCTGGCAGTCCTTCAGCTGCACGCTCGCGCTTGAATACTTGTTCTGGTACCGCTCAACACACTTATGATCAATTAAATGAGCAATATCCAACAACATTTTGCCCGTTTCCGTCCGCTTGCAGGTGATTTCCTCCGCCAGCGGTGCAAACATCCGGTGCATCTGAACGGACACTGCCCTGGCCTTCGTTTGCCGCTCCCGCTGTAGGGAAGCGCTCTCCCTCAGGTTTGACAGATATTCGCGTCCCACTGTGCCCGGGTCAGGAATCGCACGCCGCATCTGCTCCCGGCAACAGTCGTCCAATGTCACCTTCAGGTGCATCTCGGCTTTGCCTCGCAGACGTTCAATATTGGTCATAAATTGCCGCTGGTTCGACCGGACCGACCGCCGCAGCGCTTCATCATCTAAAAAAACCGTCCCAAACCTGAAAGGAAGGACGGTCGAAGTCTTGAAGCACTCCGCAATTACCCTTGCGTGGTCCATCGCGGCCTTTTGGTTTAGCGGTTCGTGTGGGGAATGTTCGCTGACGATGACTGCTAGATCACTGGCCGGGTATAGGAAGACCTGGTTCCCTTGGATCCCCGCAACCAACTCCATCGGAACGGGTTTGCGGTGTCTGAGGAGTTCAGGAAACGATTGCTTTTCACTTATGCAGTAGGCGTACCATGCCATATCAAGATTGCTCCGCTCTGGCTTGAAGGTAGGGTTGGAACATTAGGCATTGCTACAACAGGTTGTCTGCATCCAAAACGCGGCGCATCCGCCATCGCTCTGCTTATCTAACTGCCACGTATGCTAGTCCCGCGAGGAAACAACTGGCAACCCTCGTTTCAACATCAGTTGCAAAGTTAGCCGAAATTGGCAAATTGACTTTTGTATAAGTAAAAATGATTTCCACAAAATAAAACTCCCCGCCCATCCAGCCCAGGCTGGCCTTCGGCCACAGGCAGAGAGTCACATATGCCCTTACAACACGAAGGCGGGCCGTCTTCGGCCCGCCTGTTGCCTCGTGCTGCGGGCATTATTAGAAGTTGCCCGCAAAAAATGTATCCTGCTGTCGACTAGTGGCCGTGTACCAGCATCACGGCAACCATAAGAATCAGCACCATCAGCATGAACCCCAGGCCGATTCCCATTACCCGCACCAGCTTCACCGTTGACTTCATGTCCTCGATCACGGCCGAGTTCTCTGACGAATCGCCCTCTACTGACTCTCGTATCTGCGTCAGCTGATCTTCCAGCCGCCTCAGGTGGGAAGAATGGTCCTGCACCGTCGTCTTGATCTCGTATTGCAGCAACCGCAGACCGGAAACCTCCTGCCGCACCTCCGCATTGCTGCCCGTCGCCGGCTCTCCGGCTCCGTTGCCTTCAAACATCGGGGCCATCCGCGCCGCAAGTGGTAGGACCGAGCCAAGTTGTGCCAGAGTCTTCAGCGCCGTCGCCAGGTTCTCCGGCTCCATGTTCTCTGGCTTTAGGTTCTCAGACTTCAGATTCTCGACCATCAGGTTCTCGTGTTTCGGGCTCTCCGGCTTCAGGCTTTCATGCTTCAATTCCATCCCCTTCGCCTTACCCACTTCCACCTCTGCTTTTGCTGGCTGGCTCAGCAACTGCTCCCGGTAGTACTCATCCAGCGAAAACTTGCCATCTTTCGTATCGCGCTGTGCCGCCGCGGCCGCCCATATTGCATCGAATCCGCTCACCGCCGGCACACTCTCTGCGCTCGGCTCCGGCGTAGTAACCGCTGCGGCCGTCTCCACAACGGGCTCTGCTTCGGCCTTTGCAGCGACTTCGGGCAACGCCGGAATTTCCGTCTCGACAACAATTGGCTCGGACGCGACCGCAGGTTGATCGGCGATCTCCGGCTCGGCCAAAACCTCCGGCTCCGCAACGCCCATTTCAAGCGCAGGGACCTCCACAACCTCGGGCTCTGCGACTACAACCTCTGGCACAGCCGCCTCCGGCACAGCTTCAGCCACAAACATGTTCCACGCCGTCGGATCCTGGCCAGCCAGCGGTTCTGCTATATCTACGCCTGCAAATGGGTCACGCGCAGTCACTCCCTCCGCTGCTGGCGTCTCTGTCGGAATCCAGTCAACCTCATCCGCCACGGCCTTGTCGGCCCGCATCTTCGCTTCGTATTTCTCCGGATCTCGGACAATCTCCAACACAGAAACCTCGTCCGCCGCTGCTTCGGCAGGCCGGGGCTTCAAGGTGTGCACATTTTCCTCGGCCGTTGCGGTCGTCGACAACGGCGTATGCTCGAAGTACACGCCTTCGCGAAACACATCAGCGACCACTTCGGTCTCTTTCGATGTAGACGCACCGGTCGGCTTGGATCCGCCTACCAGTTGGGGCCCCATCATCCGCCGGACATTCCCCGCACCATTCTGGTCCGACATGGCATCAGGATCCTTCAGAATCGAGCTGAAGTCTTGTCCGAAAATCTCATTCATGGCCGGCGGAACCTCCGCAGCCACCGGGAACACCGGCGCTCCGCATAAGTCTTCCGCTGTAATCGTCAATCCCGGCTCTAGGGGTTCGGCCGTCCCTTGCTCCTCTTCGCGGCGCACAACCATTTTCGGGCCCGATTCAACGGCCTCGGCTGCCTTCGCTGAGGCGTCATTGATCCCGAGCTCCACCGGAGGCTTACCGGAAATGACCTGCATCAACCAATTCACGACAGATTTATCCACAGAACCATCGGCTGAACCCTCATCGGCTATCCTGTCCCTCATCAAACTGTCTCTCATTGCCGCACCTGCATTCAATTTGGATGTGGATATGGGACAGCAAATGTACCGGAACTGACCGGTATTTACGTTCCCGTATCCAATTAGCTATGAGCAAATAACGCAGGAGGGAAAGGGTCTGAGGGGGAGTACCCCGTGATGGACGATCTTTGAACTGTTCGCCGTTACTTATCCTACTCGCTTCTCGTTGCTTCCGCCTGCTGCCGCAGTGCATGGATCACTACTCGCAGCATCTCTTCCTCGGGTGCAGGCTTACCCGTCCAAATCTCAAACTGCCGGGCACCTTGGTGAACGAACATCTCAATCCCGGTCACCACCGGAATTCCCTTCTCGCGTGCCATCCGGATGAGTGGTGTCTCCAGCGGATTATAGACCAAATCGAACACCAGCCGCGCATTTATTTCTTTGGGCTCCAGCAGGCACTGCGGTTTTACCCCCAACATGCCCGCAGGCGTGGCGTTGATGATCACGTCAAAGCTCGTTTTGGCCAGTTGGTCCCGCTTGAAAGTCTTCGCTTTGGCCTGCCGCGCCAGCTTTTGCGCCGTCTCCGGTGTGCGGTTCATTACGAACACTTCCGCACCCTTTTCTTTCAGGCCGAACACTGCTGCCCGCGCCGCTCCGCCGGCGCCCATTACCAGAATCTTCGCGTCCTTCAACGGCAGCCTTCGCTCCAGCGGACGCACCACCGCCGCCACATCCGTATTGAATCCGTAGAGCTTGCCCTCCGCCGAGCGCACCACCGTATTGCACGCGCCCACTTTTTCTGACAGCGGGTCCGTCCGCTCCAAATGCTTCAGAATCTCTTCCTTCAGCGGCATCGTCACCGCCAGCCCGTTCACCGGAACCTCCCGCACCAGGGTCAGCAGGTCATTCATCTTGCTCGTCTGCAGCGCCAGGAAAACCGCGTTTACCGTCTCCCGGCGGAAGGCTGTATTCATCATCAGCGGCGAAAGCGAATGTTTCACCGGGTTCCCCGCTACGCCATAGACTTTCGTCGCCGCATCGAGTTGGTCAATCCTGTAAGTCTCGTTCAGTGTGCGCACCGCAATCTGGCCGGGGCCGGTCTCTTCGCCCACCGTCGCCGCTGCAAACGTAAATACCGATCCCGCTCGCAGTCCCAGCACCCGGCTGATGATCCCCTGCTCTCCCATCACAATCCCGACCACGCTGGTCAGATCGCGCGTCCGCTCCAGGAACCGCATCATCGTCACGTTGTCCGCAAGATGCTTCGCCGTCGAAACGACCTTCACGAACTCCGGCTGGAACGGCTGGATCCGCTCAAAAATTCCGTCCAGGTCCTTCGTCGCCGCAAAGTCGTGATAGCTGATGATCAGCGCCGCCCCGTGCGCCCGCAGCTTGTCCAGTTGTCCTCTCTTTAACGCCTCCGCCGTTTGCAGTTCCACATCCACTAAATGGAATCCGGCGTTGGCCGCCTTTTCCAGCACCTCAAGCTCGGCGGCAATCGTGCTCTTGAACTTGCCGCCTGTCGCGGCCCTGCGGCACGTCGCAATCGCGGTAACTTCGCTCCGCTCGTGCAAAAACTGCTTCAGCTTGGGCAGTGCCGCCAGCGGCTTTGCCAGATAATCCAGCCGGAATTCGAGAAACGTGTTCTCCCGCACCGCTTCCATGGCCTTTTCCACCATTTCCGCCGGGGTTGAACCGATGATCGCAACGCATACTTTGCCTATCCGCGCACGAATCAATTGTGGAGACAGGGCACTTAGTACCCGGTCGGTTGCCGCGGCCGTCGCCGGCGGGCTTTTACGTGTTGCTTTCATGTCTGTTTACGGCTTTCATAGCGCATAAGTTACACGCCTACAATTGCGGCATCTTAACGGGAGTTGAGCAAGTATGCAACCTCTCTTTCCCGAATGCGCAGCAATTCCCCCTAAGGCGGTTCCCAAAGTCACTTTCCAGCCCTCCGCGAGCTCCATCTTTGACTCATCTTTACGCTAACTCTGAGATGTTTTTGCCCTTATCTTGGGTGTATAACGCCTGCCTCAGAGCCCAATAAGATTCACCCCTCCACTAAAATCAATCCGTAGGCTCGAAAAGCAGTCCGCGCCATCAATTCCGGCGCTCCCATTCATCGAAAACCACTTTCCCAACGAGGATCCGTATCCGTGACTGAAACCCCGATTCATCCCTGGAACACGCCCCAAAGCACATCCAGTAGTGCCTCCACCGGCCTCACTCCGGAAGCCCTCGAAGCCTGGGTCAACGCACGCCTCGACCTTCACCATCAAGCCCTCAACCGGGTCCTCGCTGAAACCGATTCGCGCACGCCCGGCAACACCCTCCGCCCTTACGACGACGCCATCTTCGAGCTCGCCGCCTCCAGCTCCCTCATCGGCCTGCTCAACAGCGTCCACCCCGACAAGGCCGTCCGCGACGCCGCCCAGGCCCAGGCCCAGAAGATCTCCCAGGTCGTCGTCGAGCTGGCCCTCAATCGCCCCGTCTACGACGCCCTCAGTGCCATCGACGCCGCCGCCGCCGACCCCGCCACGCGCCACTACCTCGACCGCACCCTCCTCCAGTACCGCCTCGCCGGAGTCGACAAGGACGAGCCCACCCGCGCCCGCCTCAAAGAGCTGCAGGACAAGGCCACCCTCCTCGCGCTCACCTTCAGCCGCAATGTGCAGGAGGGCGGCAATACCGTCACTATCGACAACCCCTCCGAACTCGACGGCCTCCCGCCCGACTTTCTCAATGCGCACCAGCCCGCTCCCGACGGCAAAATCACCCTCACCACCGACTTCCCCGACTACCTCCCGGTCATGACGTTCGCGCGCTCCCACAACCTGCGCCGCCGCATGTTTCTCGCCTACAACACCCGCGCCTTCCCGCAAAACAAGCAGGTCCTCGTCGATCTCCTCGCCATCCGCAAGGAAATCGCCAACCTGCTCGGCTTCTCCAACTGGGCCAACCTCGCTACCGCCGATCAGATGATGGAGTCCGCGGCCAACATGCAGGCCTTCCTCGACGAGTTGGACTCCGCCTCCCGCGACGGAGCCGAAAAAGAGTACGCCCGGCTCCTCAGCTTCTCCGGCCAATCGCAAATTGACGCCTGCAGCCGTGGCTTCTGGCTCGAGCAGTTCCGCCGCTCCGCCTTCGACTTCGATTCCCAATCCGTCCGCCCTTACTTCCCTTACGACCGCGTCCAGCAGGGAGTCCTCGCCACCGCCGCGCGCCTCTTTCAGGTTGAATTCCACCCCGCGCCCGACGCTTCCACCTGGCACCCCGACGTCGCCGCCTTCGACGTCTTCGACCACGGCACGCACTCCGGCCGCTTCTACCTCGACATGCATCCGCGCGAAGGCAAGGACAAGTGGTTCTCCGCTCACCCGCTCATTCCCGGCATCGCAGACCACCCCTCAGGCACGCGCATCCCCGAGGCCGCCCTCATCTGCAATTTCCCCGGCGGCAAACCCGGAGACCCCGGCCTCATGCAGCACTCCGATGTCGTCACCTTCTTCCATGAGTTCGGCCATCTCATGCATGCGCTTCTCGGAGGCCGCCAGCGTTGGGCCGGCATCAGCGGCATCGCCACCGAAGGTGACTTCGTCGAAGTCCCCTCGCAAATGCTTGAGGAATTCTTCCGCGACCCCGCCCTGCTTGCCACCTTCGCCCATCACTACGAAACCGGCGAGCCCATCCCCGCCGAGCTGGTCCACAAAATGAACCGCGCTGCCGCCTTCGGACGCGCCGACGGCGTCCGCACCCAGCTCTACTACACGACCTGCTCCCTCAAGACCCACACCGAAGACCCCGCCGCGCTCGACCTCGACCAGCTCTTTCACTCCCTCTACACCCGCTTCCTTCCTTATCAATGGATCGAGGGCAACCGCATGTACGCGGCCTTCACCCACCTCGTCGGATATTCCTCCAACTACTACACCTACATGTACGACAAGGTGATCGCCCTCGACTTCTTCGCCCAATTCTCCAGATCCAATCTCCTCGACGACCCCATCGCCATGAAGTACCGCCGCACTGTCCTCGAACCCGGAGGCTCCCTCCCCGGCAAGGACATCGTCTACCACTTCCTCGGCCGCTCCCAATCCACCAACGCCTTCGCCAACTGGATGAACGAGCAGTTCCAACCGCCCTCGACCATCTAGCCTCGACTTAGCCAAGTAGTATAAACTTGGCTAAGTTGCTATAATTTGGCCATGAAATCCGTCAAGATCGGCGAGCTGAAAAACAAACTCAGCGGATACCTCCGTGAAGTCCGCCGAGGCGAAGAGATCCTCATCCAGGACCGAGATATTCCCGTCGCCAAAATCATCCCCTACGTCCCCGACAGCATTGAGGAGCAGCACCGCATCCTCATCGCCACCGGCCAGATGACCCCGCCTAAATCCACCGAACCCCGCGAGGAATTTCTGAAGCGCTTCCGCTCTCGGCCTGCTCCCAAAATCCCTGGCCGTCTAGCCATCCAGGCAATCCTTGATGAGCGTGAGGAAGGCTATTGAGCACCGAAACAGGCCTGGAAGCCTTTTGGGATAGTAGCGCGCTCGCTCCGCTCTGCATTGACCTTCAGGCAAATCCGCACACAGACCGCCTATTTCAGGAGTATGAGATCGTCGTCTGGTGGACAGCGGATATTGAAGTTCTCAGTGCGCTCGCTCGCCTTCAGCGTATGGGGCAGATCACACCTCAGGACAGCATGGACGGAATTGTTCAACTCAACGATCTCAAGAAACGCTGGAAAGAAATCGAACCCTCCTCATCTCTCCGTGATCTCGCCGCGGAATTCCCCGCACGCTTCGGCCTCCGCGCCGCCGACTCGCTCCAGCTCGCAGCCGCCTCCATCTGGACCATGCACCGTCCCGCCAACCGTCCCTTTCTCTCTGGCGATCAACGCCTGCTCCATGCTGCCGCGTCTCTCGGCTTCCGCACTATCGCCGTCTAACCAGAAGAGCCTCCGCACAGGTATATTTCTTTCAAGGAAGCTTCTTAGGAGCCCTATGCTGGTCCACCGCTCTCGTCATCTTTCCCTGATCGCCGTTGCTGCGCTTGCTCTTTCCGCTCCCTCACTCCGCGCGCAAACACTCACCGTTCCCACGCAAACTGCGAAGAAACCGTCCGCTACGCCCGCTGCGCCGCCGCCCAATCCAGATGCAGGCATCAACCAGCAGGCCGCAGCCAAGGTCATCGCCGATCTTGAGACCCACGACTTCGCCGCTGCTCTTACCGGAGCCAAAGCCATCGTCGCCGACAATCCTGACAGTCCCAAGGCCAACAAGCTCGTCGGAGTCGTCCTGCTCGACCAGCACAATGCCGCTGACGCGCTTCCCTACTTTCAAATCGCGCTCCGGCTCTCACCCGACGATCCAACCGTTAACGCGCTTCTGCTCCAGGCTTACGCCGAGTCGGGAGACAAGGTCCACCGCGACCAGCAGGTCGCCATCCTGCGCCGCTATCACGACGACGGCCAGCATCCTGTCTTTGCCCAGATCCCCAGCTTCCTCATCGAGACCATCCCTGTAGGCGACAAAACCGTTCAGGCCGCCGAGTTCTACACGCCCTCCGGCCAGTTCCACTTTTACTATCGCTTCAATATCTTCGACGCCACCGGGCACATGCAGAGCTTCATTGCCCTCGAGTCCGACGACTCTGACCAGCCGCTCTTCACCAAGCAGTATCCCAAGCTGGCCGCAGCCGGTCAGCGACGCTTCTCTCTCGACGGATACTCCCGCGCCGCCGACGGCAAGGTCGCCCAGTCTCTCTACATGTTCTTCAACGGCAAACCCAGCTACGACGACGTCCGCAATCTTGTCGTCAAGCTCGTGCAGGAAGGCAAGGAGCCTGTCTCCGTGCCAGCGCCCTCGTCCGCGTCGACATCAGCGCCAACAGGTAAATAATAATGCTGGCGTCTTAGCCCGCACTCATTCCGGCGGCAGCCCGCCCCATTGCCAGAAGCCCGTCCACTGAGCCTGTGTCAGCATCGCCGCAAGCGCCGCGCTCGGCTTCGCCTTCGGGAAGCGCTTCACATATGGAACCGCCCACCCAATATCCAATCCGTTATACGGTCGCGAATAGACTTGCGCCGCGCCAGCCCGTTTTGCAATCGCCTCCGGATCATCCAGCACAGCCGTGCTGAATGCCACCAAACGGTGAATGGCCCTGTCATCTTCGGCGTATAAATTCATTCCATTCGCTTCGCCAAACTCTGCCAACATAATCAGTGGCCCTAGCGCGTAAAGGTGATAGTGCATCGCCCTCTGTCCACGCGCCATCTCAGCCGCCAGCGTTCCATCTGGCTCAATCGCATCCGCGCCCATGCGATACGCGTCCATTCCCCATGCAAAGTCCCGTCTGTTGTTGTTCGCCACGCCGTCCGCCGCAACCGCCAGCCCCGCCCAGTACATGTGATTGTTATAGGCATCGCTGCCCGGGTACTCCCTTTGCATAGAGAAATACGCAACCACCCGTTCCGCCACCAAATGGAACCATTTCTGAATTTCTTCGTCTTGCTCCGCCGTGCCCACGCCGCTGTCGCGCACCTTCAAGTACGCAATCGCTGTCCCGCTCAGCATCCAGTTCTGGATGTAAACGCCATTCAGCTTCGGCATTTTACCGTCCCACGCGTCCGCTTTCGCAGCCGCATCCAACAGCGAATAAACGCACTCCGCGGCTGCACGGCTGCCGCTTGTTCTGTATGCATCCGCTGCCTTCGACGCGTACTGCCCTAGATGTGTCGGCCCCGAGGAGACAGCATTGAACTCTGCCAGCTTCTTCGGGTCGATGATCGAATATTTCTTGTCCGTGTAATAGCCATCCAGATCCATCGTCCGCGCAAACTTTGGCGCAGCCGGACAAGTGTATGTCGCGTCCGTCATCTTCACCGTTTCACCATTCCACGGCGACCGCAACCGCTGCGCAGGAGCACATATCGCCACCAGAGCAGCAACTCCAGTAATCAGACACCATCTGCGGAAACTCATCTCCATGCTTTGTTCGCTCATCCCGGCGGCAGCCCGCCCCATTGCCAGAATCGTGTTGATGAAGACTGCGCAATCCACTCTGAAAGCTGCGCATTGGGGAAGCGCTTCACATAAGGAGCCGCCCACCCGATCACCGCGCCTGAAATCTTCGCCGGAACCACCTGTCGAACACCCGTTCGCTTTTCAAGAATCGATGGGTCTTTGAGCGCGGCAACATCAAAATTCACCAGCCGGTGAATCGCGCCTTTTTTCTCTCCGTAGGTATCAATGCCGTTCGCCTCGCCAAGCTCCGCCAATATCACCAGCGGGGCCGCCGCATAGAGCTGGTAATGCAGCGCGCGCTCACCGCGGTTCATCTCCAGTGGCAGCGACCCGTCCGGTTCAATCGAATCCACCCCCAGCGAATACCCTGCCATCCCCCACTCAAATGCGTTCTTGTTATTGTCTGCAATGCCTTCTGCTGCAACCGCCAGCCCCGCCCAGTAGATATGGTTGTTCCACGCATCGCTGTTGGGATGGAAATGCTTTTTGTCAAAGTAGTCGCGCACCTGCGTCGCTACCACGCGAAACCATTTCTGAATATCCGCCGTCTGCGCCGCCGTGCCCACGCCGCTGTCGCGCACCTTCAAATACGGAATTGCCGTCCCGCTCAGCATCCAGTTCTGGTCATATACGCCCTGGTTGTGCGGCATCGTGCCCGCCCATGCGCCGGCCTTGGCCGCTGCGTCCAGCAGCGAATACACGCATGCCGCCGCGGAGCGGCTGCCGGTTTTTAAATAATCATCCGCCGCGCGCGAAACATCATCTGAAAGGCCCTCCGGCCCCGCTTCGAGCCGGTCATAGATCGCCTTTCGCACCGGATCGATGACCGAGTGGTGCGCGTCAATGTAATACCCCTCCGCATTGAATGTTTTTACAAACGCGGGTGGCGCCGGGCACCGCCACGGCGCGTCGGTTGCCTGAATTGATAAACTGTCCCACGGAGAGCGCAGTGGTTGCGGCACTTTGCTGCGTCCATAGCAGTGTGACGGCAAGGCGCTCAGCGCCAACAATCCTCCGGCAATCAGAAAAAGGCCTCTGCGAAATCTCATTCCAGAATCCTACTCTCATCCCGATCACCCTTGGCCTTGCCTTTCCCGGTTCTTCAGTCAAACGTTTGACTACTGCATCATCCGCGTCTTACCATTGCTTCGGTTGTTGAGCGGCCTGCCGTCTGCCCGCCTCAATCTTCTTTAGGAGAAAGCCCTACGCAATGAAGTCCAGACTCCATTTGCTGTCTGCAGCCGCACTTCTCGCCTGTCTCACGCTCTCCGCACCTGCTCTCTTCGCCCAAATGCCGAAGCCCGGAGTCGTACACCACCCATGGGACGACAAATCCCTCTCGCCCGACGTCCGCGCCGACATGGTCCTGAAGCAGATGACCCTCGACGAGAAGATTCAGCTCGTCCACGGCACCGGCTGGGGAGCGCTTATCCCCGGTAGCCCCATCCTTCCCGGCAATAACTGGGGAGCAGGCTACGTGCCCGGCATCCCGCGTCTCGGCATCCCCGGCGTCAACCTGCAGGACTCCGCCGTCGGCGTCCGCCTCTCCGCGCTCATGGGCCGCTACTCCACGCTTCTGCCCTCAACGCTCTGCGCGGCCTCCAGCTGGAACCCCAAGGCCGCCCAGCTCTACGGTGACGTCATCGGACGCGAGCTCCGCGCCCAGGGCTTCAACATGTCCATCGGCGGAGGCGTCGATCTCATGCGCGACCCGCGCAACGGCCGCAACTTCGAGTACGCTGGTGAAGACCCTCTCCTCGCCGGAACCATGACCGGAAACCTCATCAAGGGCGTACAGGGCGAGCACGTCATGGGCGATATCAAGCACTACGCCTTCAACGACCAGGAAACCGGGCGCAACTACTACAACGCCATCATCAGCCATCGCGCCGCCCGCGAAAGCGATCTGCTCGCGTTTGAAATCGGCATCGACATCGGCCATCCCGCTGGAGTCATGTGCTCCTACAACCGCGTCAACGGCGACTACTCCTGCGAAAACAGCTGGCTCCTGAATGACGTCCTCAAGAAGGACTTCCACTTCAAGGGATGGGTCCTCTCCGACTGGGGCGCAACCCACTCCACCGTCAAGGCCGCACTCGCCGGACTCGATCAGGAAATGCCCGGCGACCACTACTTTGGCGACAACCTCAAACAGGCCGTCCAGGACGGTCAGGTCCCCATGTCCCGCCTCGATGACATGGACCATCGCATCTTGCGCAGCATGTTCGCCGACGGCGTCATCGACTACCCCGTCATGCCGCGCTCCGTCGTCAATCCCTTCACCGGACGCGACGATGCCGAGCACATTGCCGAGCAGAGCATCGTGCTTCTTAAGAATGAAGGCAACGTCCTCCCGCTCGACGCCTCCACACACCAGACCATCGCCCTCATCGGCTCGCACGCTGACGTAGGCGTGCTCTCCGGTGGCGGATCCGCACAGGTCGATGCGCCCGGCGGCAACGTCATCGACCCCCACCCCGGCGGGGCGATCTGGGGCGAGACCGTCTACTTCCCCTCATCGCCGCTCAAGTACATCCGTGAGCACGCACCCGACGCCAAGGTGGAATTCAACTCCGGCACCGACGACACCGCTGCCGCCGCCTTCGCCAAATCCGCGGACATCGCCATCGTCTTCGTCAACCAGCCCATGCACGAAGGCATGGACCGCCCCACCATGTCCCTGCCCGACAATCAGGACGCGCTCGTCTCCGCCGTCGCCGCCGCCAATCCCCACACAATTGTCGTCCTTGAGACCGGAGGCCCAGTCTCCATGCCCTGGGCCGGCAGCGTGCAGGGCATCGTCGAAGCCTGGTACCCCGGCATCGGCGGCGCGCAGGCCCTCGCTAACCTGCTCTTCGGCACGGTGAACTTCACGGCCAAGCTGCCCGCTACCTTCGCCAAGGACGACGCGCAGCTTCCGCATCCTGAAGTTCCCGGCTACAACCTTCAGGACGTGACCCACACCACCACCTACATGGTCCACGGCAAAAAGATCTCTCACACCGAGAAGGACAAACCCGAGTTCCCCGTCGACTACAACAAGGCGGGCGCAGCCGTCGGATACAAGTGGTTCGAGGAGCGGCACCTCACGCCGCTCTTCCCCTTCGGCTTCGGACTCTCCTACACCACCTACGCATACTCCGGACTTTCCGTGAACAGTGACGGCGCCTCCGCCACCCTCACCGTCAAAAACACCGGCTCGCGCGCCGGAACCGAGATCGCCGAAGTCTACGCTAAGATTCCCAAATCAGCGGGCGAACACTACATGCGGCTCGTCGGCTTCGACCGCGTCAAGCTCGCCGCCGGAGAATCGAAAACCGTCACCATCCCGCTCAACCAACTCTGCGAGTCCATCTACAACACCAAGACCGAC
>JASHUR010000056.1 GCA_030039895.1 Acidobacteriaceae bacterium
CGAATACAAAGGTGTGCACTGGGTGACGAGCGACACGATCTCATTTGTAAATGAGCTTCGCGAACAACCCGGCAAGGACATTTGGTTGATGGGCGGCTCTGACCTGGCCTGCACTTTTTTTCAGCAGCGCATGGTAACTGTGCTGCGGCTGGGGATCGTACCAGTCTTGCTCGGCAATGGAGTTCCGCTCTTTGCTACGTTCGAGCAGGAGATCACCTTGAAGCTGACAGGGCAACAGGACTATTCCAACGGCGTAGTGGGGTTAGAGTACGACTGCCTATAAAGGTTGCTGCTGCGTCATGCAATGCAGTGCACCGAGCCCCCAGATCAAATCTCCGGAATGGATTCCGATCACCTTGCGGTGCGGGAACAGCTCGGCCAGCGTGCTAAGTGCGATGCGGTCATTCGGGTCGTTGAACGTCGGCACCAGCACCCGCCCATTCGCAATATAGAAGTTTCCGTAGCTGGCAGGAAGCCGCTGACTGTCAAAAACCACAGGCGCAGGCATAGGCAGCTCGACAACTTTAAACGGGCGCCTTTTAAGGTTGCGCGCAGACCGCAGACGGTCAAGGTTCTCAGCCAGCGGAAGATGGTTCTCGTCCGCCCGGTTGGGCTCAGTAACCGTGATGATTACATCTTCGGCGACGAAGCGTGTGATATCGTCCACATGGCCGTGGGTGTCGTCTCCCGCAATGCCGCGATTGAGCCAGAGTACCTGTTCGATTCCAAGATAGTCATGGAAGACCTGCTCCAGATCAGCGCGGCTGAAACCGGGATTACGCTGCTGAACCTCGCTGAGCAGGCATTCTTCTGTCGTCAGCAACGTGCCCGCGCCGTTCGTGTCAATCGAACCGCCTTCCATCACGACGCGGCGATTGTTAAAGTGCGGCGTCCATTCAGGCAGTTTTAGCAGCCTCGCGGCGCGTCCTGGGATCTGGTCATCAAGCTTCCAGTCGTCATACTTGGCCCAGGCGTTAAACCTCCAGTTGGTAATGGCGGTGTTGCCCGCTGCATCGCGCACAAATATAGGGCCGGAGTCGCGCGTCCACACGCGGTTGGTGGGCCAGCGATGAAATTTCACGTTCGCTAAGTTCGCCCCGGCACGACGCAGGACCTTCTCCGCACGCTGCTGTGCCGCCGCGTCGTTGACGAGGATGTGCACTATCTCGCCCAAAGAAAGATGGCGGACAATATCGGCATAAACCCATGGAATGGGCTGGAACCGCCCCGGCCAGTCAGTGGGGTTATGCGGCCAGGCAATCCAGGTTGCGGCGTGCTCGGCCCACTCAGCAGGCATGCGGAAGCCATGGTCGCGCGGAGTTCCGGTTGGCTTCGAGATCATTCTGTGCCGCTCCCCGCATCATCAAGGAATCGACGCACAATCGGGCCGTAGGCATCGATGCGGCGGTCGCGCAGGAAGGGCCAGTTCCGGCGCGTCTCTTCAAGGAGGCGCAGGTCGATTTCTGCGATAAGAATCTCTTCCTTATCGTGTGCAGCCTTCGCGATCACGCGGCCAAACGGGTCGGCCAGGAACGATCCGCCCCAGAACTCCAGGCCGGGCCCTTCGACGCGGTTTCCCCGCACGTCGCCATTTTCGTGCCCCACGCGATTTACCGCAGCAACATAGACGCCGTTGGCGATGGCGTGTCCGCGCTGTATCGTCTGCCATGCGCTGTACTGCGCTTCACCGAATTCCTGCTTTTCCGCCGGATGCCATCCAATCGCGGTGGGATAGAAGAGTACATTTGCGCCCTGAAGCGCGGTCAGTCGTGCGCCTTCGGGATACCACTGGTCCCAGCACACCAACGTGCCGATTTTGCCTACGGATGTGTCGAACGCTTTGAAGCCGAGATCGCCGGGTGCGAAGTAGAACTTCTCGTAGTAGAGCGGATCATCGGGAATGTGCATCTTGCGGTACAGGCCCGCGACCGAGCCGTCCTGCCCCAAAATGGCCGCCGTGTTGTGGTACAGCCCGGCAGCGCGGCGCTCGAAGAGGGAAGCGATAACGGTGACGTTCTCCTCGCGCGCAACGGCGCCAAGCCGTTCGGTGCTCGGGCCAGGGATAGGCTCGGCCAGGTCAAACAGTGAGATGTCTTCTCGCTGGCAGAAATACTGCGCGCGGAAAAGCTCCGGCAGGCAGATGATCTGGGCACCCTCGTGCGCAGCCTCGCGTACGCGGGCAGCCGCCTTGTCCAGATTGGCGTCGGGATCGGGGCCGCAGCTCATCTGTATGAGGCCGACGCGATAATTTTGTTCTAATGCCATGGGTCTGTCCGTTTCTGGGTACTTGGAGCAGTATGCTCGATTACAGTTACAAATCCGCAAATGCGGTAAATACGAAGAAAAGGCGCGCAGCCCTGAGGCCCGCGCCCTTGTTTGATTCTGCCTCTGCTCGCCGCGTCTATTCGAAGATCAGGATCGCCGCAGCGATGGTCGTGGTCCAAAGTCCGCGCTTGTCTCCCACTGCGGACTGCGTGACGTTGGCGGTGCGCACGATCTTGTTCGAGATGCGATAAATTTCCTTCTTCTCGTCCCAGCTCTTGTCAGGGTCGAAGTCCACGTCCAGCGTGGTGGCCAGCATCTCAGCAGCAAGCTCCTCTGCATATTCGCCGGCCTGATCTTCGGTTTCGCCAAAGCTGTGGTGTTCGCTCAGATAGCCGTAGGTGTTGCGGTCCGTCGGGATGGCCACCCCGATGCTGGAGGCCACCAGTCTGTGTGGCTCGCGCGTAGAATTTTCGGCGACCACTGCAAACACAACTTCGCCGGGGTTGAGGTACTTGAGGCCCTCTTTCCGAGGGATCAACTTCGCCTGAGGCGGAAAGATGGACGAAACTCTTACCAGGTTCTGCGCAGCGATGCCTGCGTCACGCAGCGCCAGCTCAAATGAGGTCAGTCGTTCTTTGTGTTTCCCGACGCCCTTGGTGAAAAACAACCGCCTCGGGACCATGCTCTTTCCCAATTTCGATTTCCTCCAGATTGCAAATGAAAAGCTACCACGCGCTCAAAGTGACGATGAAGAAAATTCGTCGAATATTACTGCTTTAGAGATGATAAGACAACCGGAATCGATGCGCGGTCGCACATATTAAATTATTTATTTTGCGCGCCCCCATCGCGAAAGGCGCCGGCCCGCTTGAGCAAGCCTTAGGACTTGCCCAGCTTATCGAGATTGATCTTTTCGTACGCCTTGTGCTCAATGGCTTCGCGTATCTGCTTCGGCGTCCAGCCGCGTTTAGTCATCTCGTAAGCAAACGCGCCTTCCTTCGCGCACGTGGAGCAGATCGCAGCATGCGTCCCCTGGTAGCAGCTCAGGAGGCTGGTATGCCCAAGGGCGCGGTCGCAGCGGCAATAGCAGGGAAGCTGGTAAAGAACGGCGGGGATCTTCGCTGCTTCTTCATATACCTTTACCTGCCAGGCATAGCGGAAGTAAGGGCCGGTGAGTTGCTTGCCGTGGAGAACCGGCTTCAACGCAGTGACGTTCGCCGGTGGAAACGGATGGTATGCAGGAATGTCATTCAGGGGATTCGACCACTGGGCATAGCTGGCGACGGTGATAAGCCCGACGGCAACTGTGAGCAGGATACGCTTCATTCCAGACCCTCCAAAATTCCAGGTGAAATTCATCGTACCGCACAGAGCGGAGCGGACTGATAACGGTGGCAAAGCAAGTTGATCCGGCAATTCGCAAAAAAAGACGGCACGAACGGTATTTTGTCCGTGCCGGGAGGCCAGTGACGCAACTTATAAACTTTTGAGCGGTAGATCCCGGGAGTTCACTCTACCGGGGCCGCCATTTCCTTGCACCTGGTTTGGGTGCTCGGCATCTCACCCATCAATGTAAATTATTGCACATTTTCCAATCGTGCAACATCTTTTTCGCTCGATTTCTGCAAACAAATTATTAAAAACCGATTGAATTTTCAACTCTCAATTACAATCAACCCAAAGGACACGCCGGAGTTGCGGTCGATGTTCTGGTTGCACCTCTTTGACTTGATTGTTTTTGCTCTATGTCTGCCAATTCAGATTCGATACCTGCCAATGGAAAGCCCGGTCTGTGGCGAAAAGTTCTGTTTTTTGTGGGTTCTGCGGCATTCGGCGGAGTAGCAGTAGCCCTGTGGAACCGCCACGAGCTGGCCCGGATCCAGCATGAGCGGAGCAACCCCACACCGCCACCTTCACCCGCTGCGCAATCGGAGGAAGAGATCTTCTAGGTCGAGGATTCTCTCATGCTCGACGCAATCACTCCTTCGATGACAGTGGCGAGGCCAAAGTCTTTCTGGGTGAGGCCTCCGGCATCGTGCGATACAAGCGCGAGGCGGACAACGTTGTAGCGAATATCAATGTCAGGATGATGGCCCGCAGCTTCTGCCTCAGCGGCCACACGGTTGACGAAAGCAATGGCCATCACGAAGTCCTTAAAGCTGATCTCGCGCACAATTTCGCCGCCCGCCAGCGTCCAGCCCTGCAGAGACTTGAGCCGTTCCTGTACCACTTCCGCGCTTAAGACAGCCATGAATCCCTCACAGTGAGCTCTCTTACTTAGATGATAGAGACGAAACGCGCGCATGATGCGTGATCTCGGTCTGCAAGTCCTCCCAAAGCCGGATGGGGAGACTTTCAAAGACCCGGATCACCTCAGGGTCGAACTGGGTCCCTGAGCACCGCAGAATCTCAGCACTGGCAGCCTCAAAGGTGTTGGAACGGCGATAGGGGCGGTCGGAGGTGATGGCATCAAGGGTATCGGC
>JASHUR010000057.1 GCA_030039895.1 Acidobacteriaceae bacterium
GGGAATGTTCAGAGTGCCGGTGGCGACAAACGTGCCGTGGTTGACGAGGCCGGAGACTCCGGTAACATCGTAGTCGCCGCTGAAGGTGATGCTGGGGTAGCGCTCGTGCTTGATGGCGCGAGCCTCAAGCGTGGCGGCTATGATTTGCTGCCTGAGACTCTGGTAGTCCTGGCGACTCGCGAAGGCCTCCTGACGCGCCTGGTCGATGCTCACCGTGGCGAGATCGGAGTATGGCGCGGCTTCCGTAAGCTGAATTTGCTGTTTGGGGTCGAGGCCGATCTGGCGGTTGAGGGATATCTTGTCCTTGGCGAGGGTGTTCACGGCGTCGATTACGGTCTGCTGCTGGGCCTGATACTGCACGCGGGCGCGGAGCTCGTCGAGGTTGGGGACGGTCCCGGCAAGGTGTTCCTCGTGCGCCTGATAGAGCAGGGTCTTGTCGGTGTTCAGAAGCGAGCGGGCATAGTCGATCTGCGAGGAGTCCGCAATAATTTTGAGATAAGTGGTGGCCACGTTGAGGACAACATAGCCAAGAGAGGACTCCTTGTTGTAGTAGGCGGCGCGCTCATCGGCTTTGCCGGCGCGCCAGGCGTCCCATCCGGACCAGGTGAAGAGGGCCTGCGAGAGCTTGATTTCGCCGACGTGTGACGTGACCTTGGTGATGAGTGGGAAGGTATAGGCTTCGCTTGGGGGGAACCCAAACTGCGTGATAAGCGATGGCCGGAAGCCAAGGGTGGCAAGGTTGTATTGATGGAAGCCGACTTCGCCGTGCAGAGAGACATTAGGCAGCAGATAGTTCTCAAGCTGGAGCTTTTGAGCCGCGGCGGACCGCTGGTTGTAGCGGGCGAGGTTGAGAGCGAGGTTGTGCTGGATGCCGAGGTCGATGGCGTCCGCGAGCGAGAGACGGCGCACGCCGGGCGTGAAGGGCACAGCCTGGATGCTGCCGACATAGGGGTTCTCAACCGAATTGTCTGGGTTTGACTGGGCCAGAGCAGGCATACACACGAACACTGCGGCGAGCGCCAGATGGATCCAATTCTTCATGCTCAAGAAAACGATACCCTTATTAGATTTTCATGGACGGGATCGGTTGCCAACTTTTTGCCGCTAAACTACCGGAACCGACGTTCGGGGCGATGAAAAGAGACCGAGAAATTGGTCACACTCCCTGTGCGGGCAGGCGTAATATACCTGCATGAAGCGCTTCGCCGCGGTTGCGCTGCTGGTTGCGTGGTTTGCGCTGCCAGTGTGCGCTCAACGTGGTGGAGGTGGTCACGGCGGAGGGTTTGGCGGTCATTTTTCCGGCGGTTTCCACGGCGGATTCGGAGGCCATGCATCTGGCGGTTTCCGGGGAGGGGTTTCGAGCCCAAGATTTTCCGCTCCGCGTTACTCCACCAGATTTGCTGCGAGGCCGTATGGCTACTACGGCCGGCCAGGATACGGGGCCAGTACTTCCCGAGCTTTTCGAAGCTATAACAACTACAACCATAACTATGGCTACAACCGTAACCATGATGGTTTTCGCGCACCTTACAGGCGCGAGGGACGAGGCGCCGGGCGGTTCCGCAGTCCATATTATTCGGGATACGGCTTCCCGTTCTTTGCCTATGGCCTTCCGGACTGGATTGGCATAGGCCCGGTGGGGTGCTATCCGGATTTTGAAATCTATGACAACGATAATGCGGGCGATTATGGCCCATGGTGCGACCAGCAGCTGGCTCCGGAGCAAGGCCAGAACCAAGACCAGGACCAGCCCACGATCTACGGGAACGATGGCTATTATGGCGACGGTGGAACCGGCTCTCCTGAGTACGCTCCGCCTGCAAATTCGCCGCCCCAATACGCGCCGCCTCCACCGGCAGACCAGCCGTTAAAGGCCCCCGCGGACGAAATTGTAACCATGATTATCTTCAAGGATGGCCGCCCGGCGGAGCAGGTGCACAATTACGCCCTGACCCCAAGCATGCTTTATGTGCTGGACAGGCACAAGCAGGACATTCCTGTGGGCCAGATTGACCTGGCGGCGACCGAGAAGGCAAATCGTGCTGCGGGAATTGAATTTCAGATTCCCGTGTCTGCTCAATAATTCGCCTCGCAGATCCAAACAAAAACCGAGCCCGTTGTCTGTGCGGCCATCCGCATAGCCGGGCACTGCGCATGCGTCCGGGAGCCGCGAAGAAAAATGACAGCGCCTGAGGGGAAAGCAGTATAGTGACTGTCAGTGAATTCCCCCAATGTGGAGCTTATCGATCGCATGTTGCGCGTTCGCCTGCGGCTGCTAATCATTGCCTACCTGGTGTTGGCCGCTCTCACGCTGGCTGCACCCGCGCGTGCACAGGACTCCAATGCGACTCAGGTCACCGTCGGCCAGTCGATCATTACGTTGGGCGGGCCGTGGAAATTCCATATTGGCGATAACCCGCGGTGGGCCGATCCGAACTTCGATGATTCGTCGTGGGAGAACGTCGATCTTACTCCGAAGGCCGGGTCGTTTGATCCTACCCTGGGCCTGTCAGGCTATGTGCCGGGCTGGACGGCGAAAGGCCATCCGGGATACTGGGGATATGCATGGTACCGCATCCGGGTGAAGGTGAATGCCCGCCCGGGCCAGAGCCTGGCGGTGGCTTACACTTCAGACGTCGACGACGCGTATCAGGTCTTTGCCAATGGCGTGCTGCTGGGCAGCTTTGGCGATTTTTCCGAGGGCTCGGCGAGCCCTGTTCCGTACAATTCTCAGCCCAGAATGTTTCGACTGCCGGAGACCGGGGCCGAAGGTCCCGTCTCCGTGCTGCTGGCCTTCCGCGTCTGGATGGAACCGAACACGCTGATTTTGTCGCCCGACCCGGGAGGCTTCCATAGCCCGATATTGCTTGGGCAGACCGGGGCGATTGCGGCGGATTACACGCTGGCCTGGATGCGCTATGTTCGCGCTTATGGTCCCTCGTGCGTAGAGGCGGCGCTCTTTTTTGTGCTGGCGGTTCTTGCCGGAAGCCTGATTCTGTTTGACCGTTCCGATCCGGTGTACTGGTGGCTGGCCCTTGTTTTTCTGCTCACAGCTTTCGATCGGACAATCCTTTGCATCGGAGCCTGGACGCAGGTCATGGACTCCGTTACCTTGACGATGTTTCTGGATGTTTTCTGCCGTCCACTGACCCTGGGCGCATGGGTGATGGTGTGGTGGGCATGGTTCCGACTGCGGCGTCCAAGCTGGCTGCCGAAGGTGGTTGCCATACTCACTGCGCTTTACATGGTCTCCGATCTGGTCGGAGAAAACCTCTTCTTTACGCTCGTTCCGGGGTCTGTGAGTTCAGCCTTTCATTTAGTGTCGGTGGGAGTCCGGCTTCTGTTCCTTCTTCCGCTGATCTACATCGTTTTTGAAGGCGTGAGTGAGCAGGGGCAGGAGGGTCTGCTGGCGCTGCCGGCGGTGATCCTTGTGGGGATTGCGCAGTTCCAGCTCGAGCTGAGCGTTTTGCATGTCCGCACCGCCTGGTTTCCCTTTGAGCTGCAAATCACGCTCGGGCAGATTGCCGAGCTGGTCCTGGCAGTGGTGATCTTTGTTCTGCTGGTGCGGCGCCTGCAAATGTCGCTACGGCAGCAGCGGCAAATGGCACTGGATGTGAAGCAGGCACAGGAGGTGCAGCAAGTGATTCTGCCCGAGGCTTCGACTTCGCTGCCCGGGCTGAGAATCGAGACCGAGTACCGGCCGGCACGCGAGGTGGGAGGAGACTTCTTCCAGGTGATTCCCGATGCCAGCGATGGAAGCGCATTGATTGTGGCCGGGGATGTGACAGGCAAGGGACTTAAGGCGGGGATGCTGGTGGCGATGCTGGTGGGAAGCATCCGCAGCACTGTGGAGTGCAGCCGCGATCCGAAGTACGTTCTGGAGGCGCTGAACCGGAGATTGATAGGCCGGGGAAATGCTTGCGCCACATGCCTTGCCATGAAGATTGCTGCCAGCGGCAAGGTGACACTGGCAAACGCAGGACATTTGCCGCCCTACCTGAACGGCAAGCCGGTGGATATGGAGGGCGCGCTGCCGCTGGGTATTGTGCCGGACGTTGAAGTTTCTGTTATGCAGTTCGAGTTGAACGACGGCGACAGGCTGGTGCTGGCCTCTGACGGTATTGCCGAGGCGATGGATGCGGAGGGGCATCTGTTTGGGTTTGATCGCGTGGAGGAGATGCTGGCGCAGGGAGCGGATGCCGGGCCAATTTCTGCAGCGAAGCTGGCTGAAGCCGCGGAGCGATTTGGGCAGAAGGATGATATCAGCGTGATCGCGATTACGCGCATTGCAACTGTGGCCGCTGTGGCGACGTAGGTACGGCGCTGGGAAGATGCTTCAGGGCTGGAGCACGGGCGCAAGGCTTTCAACGTGCAGATCGGCGAGGGATTCAAGCCAGAGAATCTGGTGGTTGAAGACGCGGCCGAAGTGTTTTGCGACAGCGTGGATGGCGTTTTCCATGTTCGGCGCGGGGTGGATGCCTGTCACGCGGCCAGCATCTGAATTCAACCCCGGTTCCGCTTCCATTTCCAAGCTGGTGACAGTGCGGTCGCTGATGCCGCAGGGGACGATCAGGTCGAAGTCGCGCAGGTCGGTGGTGACGTTGAGGGCGAATCCGTGGGAAGTGATGCCGCGGGAGATGTGGACGCCGATGGCGGCGATTTTCTTTTCGGAAATGGAGCCGCCGGGGATGGTCCAGACGCCGGTGCGTCCGGCGATGCGCTGGGCGGGAATGCCGAAGTCGCCACAGGCGCGGATTATGGTTTCTTCGAGGTGACGGACGTACTCGACGGCGCC
>JASHUR010000058.1 GCA_030039895.1 Acidobacteriaceae bacterium
GCGGTGATGCGGAGGTAGCTTTCCATTTCCGCGGCGGAGCGAAGGTTGGCGCGGGCGGCGTCTGCTGTATTGCGCAGCGAAATGACCCGGGCGCGGTCGGCTTCGGCAGCTTTCTCGGCGGTTTCAAGCTCCTCGTCGGAGATGACTCCGGGGGTTTTGGACGCAGCCATAAGTCGCTCATAGGTGCTCTGGTCGGCAGCGAGCCGGGCTTCGCCGGCGATGCGCTGGTTTTCCGCGCTGAAGACCTTGGCCTGCGCCTCCGCTTTCTGCGCGACGATTTCCGGCGCTTCGAGGACGGCGATGAGCTCGCCTTTCTTCACGACCGAGCCGCGATCGACGCCTATCCACTTGACGAAGCCGCTGACTTTGGGAAAAACGCGCACTTCTTCATAAGGCTGGAGCTCGCCGGGCAGGCTGATGGTCATGTCGAGGCGGCGGGATATGACCCGCACGGTGTCAACCGGAGTTGGCGGAGGCGTCTGAGAGACAGCGGCAGAGGCAGACGACCGCTGGAGCGAGGCGCTGCACCCGCTGATCGCAAGCGAGGAAGCGAGTGCCGCCGCAAGGAGAATTCCGGAAGCGAGCGGGAGAGATCGCCGGGAGTGAGGATGGATAAAGCGTTCTCTGATCATGATGGTTCTCCTTGGATCACAGCGCAGCGTACGGGCTGTTCTGGTCGGTGACGTCAAGTGACGCCGAGGCTTTGGACGCCTTCTCCTGTGCCGCAGAAAAGATGGCGGGCAGGATAAAGAGCGTGGCAATGGTGGAAGCTGCAAGTCCGCCGATGACGGCGCGGCCGAGGGGCGCGGCCTGGTTGCCGCCCTCACTGAGCGCGAGCGCCATGGGAATCATTCCGACGATCATGGCGATGCTGGTCATGAGAATGGGCCGCAGGCGGGTGCTGCCGCCGAAGACGGCAGCATCGGTAGAAGTGTCGTCGCTGCTGCGACGATGGGCCTCAGCGAAGGTGACGAGCAGGATGGAGTTCGCTACTGAGACGCCGAGGGCCATAATGGCGCCCATGAATGACTGGAGGTTGAGAGTGGTTCCAGTGAAGAGCAACATAAGGACCACGCCACAAATTACAGCCGGCGTAGTAGAGACCGCGACGAAGGCGAGGCGCAGGGACTGGAAATTGGCGGCCAACATAAGGTAGATGGCGACAACGGCGAAGAGCAGACCAATGCTGAGGTAGTGCAGCGTTTGGCGCATGGGCACAACCTGACCGCGAATTTGCACTTCGACGCCACGGGGCGGAGGGCCGGCACGCCGGATGGCCTCATCAACCTGGTCGGCGGCGCGACCGAGGTCTTCTCCTTGAACGTTGGCGGTGAGCGATATCATGCGCTGCATATCGTAGCGGTCGAATTCGCCCGTGACCTGGCCATAGGAGAGATGAGCGACGTCGCCGAGATTGGGGTGACTGGAGGGCCCGCCGTCCATGAGGGGAATGTCGGCGAGATCGTCCATCGACTTCATCTCGTTTTGGGGAACCTCTACCTGCACCTGATAGCCGATGCCGGTGGCCGGGTCCTGCCAGAAGTTACGCGAGACGAAGCGGCTGGACCAGGTAGCGGTTTCAACAGAGCGCGCCACCTGGTCGACGGTCAAGCCCAGCTGACCGGTGCGGACGCGGTCGATGTCAACGTTGAGGCTGGGATATTCGAGGGGCTGCGCGTAATGCAGATCGCGCAGGTGGCTGATTTTAGCGAGCTCGGCGCGGACGCGCTCGGCGTAGGCATGGTCGTCGGAGAGATTGAAGCCCTGGATTGCAACTTCGATCGGCGTGGGCGAGCCGAAGTCCATGATCTGGTCGACGATGTCCCCGGACTCGAAGGTGAAGGCCGTGTCAGGAAAGTCGCGTGCGAGGACCGGGCGTAGCTGTTCCTGTAGCTTGGAGATGTGAATGTGAGCGCTCTTCTTCAACTGAATGCGAAGCACGGCCTCCTGCGGTCCGCTGGTCCAGAGATAGACAAGGTTGACAGGATAGCTGGGCGCATAGGTGCCGACGTAGCCGATGCTGATCTCGACGTTGCCGGGACCAGCCAGACGTTTTACCTCATCCAGAGTTTTGAGCGCTATTTGCTCGGTGACTTCAATACGAGTGCCGGCCGGGGCGCGCAGGCGGAGTTGGAACTGGGTCTCCGGAGCGTGCGGAAAGATTTCGCGGCCGAGTTGGGGGCCAACCAGCAGAATGATGCAGGCGGCAACGACGATGTATGTTCCGATGACCAGCTTACGGCGGCCGACGAGCTTCCGGATAAAGAGAGCATATTTGTTGCGGAAATGATCGAAATGGCTGCGGCCCGTGCTTTCCTCCTCGCTGCGGTGCATGCGGCGGTTGAGCCAGATGTAGAGCACAGGAACGAAGGTGCTGGAGAGCAGATAGGAGGCAAACATGGTAAAGCCCACGGCCAGCGAGAGCGGCACGAAGAGCGCCCGTGTGACACCCACCATGAGAAACGACGGCACAAAGACTGCGAGGATGGAGAGCATGGCGAGAAGACGCGGAATCATCGTCTGACGGGTTCCGTCCAGAACAGCCTGGGGAATATTGTCTGTGATGGTGAGGTTGCGATGAATGTTCTCGATCGCCACCATCGCTTCGTCCACCAGAATGCCCACCGCCAGTGCAAGCCCGCTCAGCGTCATGATGTTGATGGTCTGGTTCGCAAGCCAGAGCCCAACCACTGCTGACACCAGAGCGAAGGGAATGGATGCGACCACGATGAAGGAGCTGCGCCACTCGCGCAGAAAGAGGAAGACCATCAGCCCGGTGAGTACGGCCCCGATGATGCCTTCCCAGATCAGCGATCCCAGCGCGCGGCGCACGCGGCCTGACTGGTCGAACTCGTAGCTTACCTTCACATCCGGCGGCAGCACATTCTCAAAGCGGCCCATGCTGGACTTGACTTCGTTGACGACGTCGAGCGTTGAAGCGTCGGCACGCTTGGTTACCGGCAGGTAGACGGTGCGTCGGCCATTGATGAGGGCGTAGCCAAGAGTGATGTCACTGCCGTCCTCCACGGTTCCAATGTCATGCATGAAGACGGTGGGGCCGGAGCCGGTGCGGATGGGAAGATCGGCGAGATCGCGGATGTCCGATACGACCGCGTTCGTGGGAGTGATGCGGTCCAGGTTGCCGGTGCGGACGTCACCCGCAGGGGCGATGACGTTGCCAGCGAGCAGAGCCTTGACGACCTCTCCCGTCGACATTTTGTAGCTGTTCAGCTTATCTCGGTCGACATGGATCACGATGGTGCGGGAACTGCCGCCGAACGTGGCGGGTGAGGAGACTCCGGGCAGGGTGGTGAAGAGCGGACGGACGCGGTTAAGCGCGAGGTCCTGCAGCTCGTCGACGCTGTGGGTCTTGCTCGAGAAGACGACGTAGCCTACAGGAACGCTGCCGGCGTCGAAGCGGAGCACGAAGGGCGGCACAGTGCCGGCGGGCATGTAGGCGTGGGCGCGCTCGATATATGCCACAGTCTGCGAAAGCGCCTGGTTCATGTCTGTGCCGGGCAGAAACGACAGCTTGAGCAGCGCGAAGTTCTCCACGGATTTGGACTCAACGCTCTGGAGTCCGGCAATGTAGAGAAAGTTCGATTCGTAGTAGTAGGTGAGGTAGCCTTCCATCTGCGCGGGGCTCATGCCACCGTAAGGCTGAGCGACGTAGATGACAGGCAGGTTGAGGTTGGGGAAGATATCGACGGGCATGCGCGAGAGCGCAAGAATGGAGCAGAGTGCGATGGCGATGACCGCAACGAGTACGGTAATGGGACGCCGCAAGGCGGCATGAACGAGCCACATGATTATTTCCCTCCCGCGGGCGAATTTGTAGTCACATTCGCAGGCATGCTGTTGGCTGTGCTGAGGAATGGAGTCAGGTCGCCGTTCGCGCTCGCCAGCCCGGCAAGTGCGCGCCATATGCTCAGCCGCGCGAGCGAATCATCCATCTCGGCCTGGGCCAGCAGGCTTTGCGCTTCGGCCACGTCCACAATCGTGCCCAGCCCTGCATGGAAGCGTGCCAGCGCCTGGGCCTCGCTCTGGCGCGATGCAGCCAGCTCGGTCGGCGTGTTTTGGGCCACGCGACGCGCACCGTCCAGCTCCGCCAGTGCAGTCTGTTGCTGGCTGGTCAGCATCTGTATGGTCTCCGCGTACACCGCCTCTTCACGTCGCTGGTTCGCTATCTCCACCTTTTTGCGTTCGCGGATCGAAAAGATGCTTGTCAGATCCATCTGCGCCGTCAGGCCAGCCTCCCAGTTGTAAGCCTGAAACCCAAGACCATAGACCCCGGGCTTGATCGCCCCGGTCGAGGTCTGGGAGCTGCCACGCGCGGAAATCAATGACTCCGTTGTGAAGTGCGGATAATAAGAGTGGTTCAGCACGCTGATGCGCCTCTTCTCTTCATCAACCCTCCGCTGCTGCACCACTGCTGCTGGGTGGTCCGCAAGCTGCGCCGTCGCCCAGTTCTCGTCTGGAGGAAGCTGAAGGAAGGGCCCGGGTTTGACCTGCACCGCCATACCTGCCAGCCCCAGCATCTGTGCAAGAGTAATTCCCGCCACGTCGCTGTCCTGCTGCGCCTGGATCAACCGCGTCCGTGCAGCCGCCAGCTCCGCGTCGGCACGTGACGCGTCGGCACCGGGCCGGATATGCGCGTCCACCAGTGCGTGCACCGATTTCGCAAATACCTCGCGCCGGTCCACATCAGCCAGAGTCGCGCTTACGCGCTGCTCACTGGCCAGCACCGCCAGAGATGCTTCCGTGACAGCCGTCGCCACTCCAAGCCGGGTCAGGACCACCTGCGCCTGAGTACGGCTTGCGGTGGCCTGCGCCGAACGCACCTCCGAGCGGCGATATCCAAAATCGAACGGCTCCCAGGAGAGCAGAAATCCTCCGCCACCCGTCCAGAAGGGGCGGTTGGAATGCGGGGTGACGCTGCCCTGGGTTCCGGTGAGGATATTAGGGCTTTGCGGAAGCAGCACGCCCAGCACGCTTTCGCGGGAGCCCCGGTCACCCTGCCATGCGCCGTCGAGCCGGGGGAGATAGTTGGTCTCGGCCAGGCCCACGCCCGCACTGGCTGCGTTGTACTGCTCAAGAGCAGCGCGCACGGCGGGATAGTTGGCGAGGGCGTAATCCACGGCCTGCTGGACGGTGAACTGCCGCACGGCAGGGGTGGTGGTTTGCTGCGCTCGGGCGGTCAGGCCCGGCAGGCACAGCGCCAGCGCAGCGAATGTTACGACTATGTTCCGATTCCGGGTCAGCATGTACTCAGAACCTCCGGCGAGTGAGTTATCACGGATCAGCTTTTCCTCTGTGCGCGGATGCATTCTGCATCGGCGTCCATCTGGTTTGGTCGATTAGACTGTTTGCGCCGCGGCCGAGCCGCAGACCCAATAGACATAAAGCTCCAAAGGGGCAGCTGTTACGATCCGGCATTGGAGAGACTCCGGGCGCCATACGATTCTGTGGCGTAGAGTGCTCTGGATGCGTTCAGCCGGGAAAGATACTGATGCGGCAGTCGTTCAAATGCCGCCTGGTCTTTCTGTCAACAACGGAGCGTGTCGCGGGGAGCGATCAAATGGAAGGAGGGGAACGTCCCGAGGATAGGATGGGGGAATATTGTGGAGCCTGTTCCGCGAGGCCGTTCAAGCCTGCGACCTGAATCAGTGCGGGTGCGATGCAGACTGAAGCGGCATCGAGATCCGGCTGGCGCGAACGATGATTTGAGAAGTTGATTTCGCCGCTGCCGCGACCCAATTGGGTCGAACTATAAAAGCCGCTCCTTCTGGAGAGTGGTTTGTGGGGGCTCGCAAGGCTAACTCTGCGGGCTGAGCGAATTAAGTTGGTAGCAGTCGGATAGTGCTGAACACCCTCTCGGAAGTTGTAGCGCGGCAAACCCAGCATTAGTGCCGACACGACTACCAACCAGAACAATAGGTGCGTTTTCCGCAGGTGGCTACTCCGAAAGATATGGGGTCATGTTACATCAAAATTTGTACTCGCAACCGCAATATTCCCCGCCTTTTGCCCCCTTTATTTTGCTTCCACCCAGCGTACTTCTTAGCTTCTAAAGATAAGATTCCATAAGCCGTTATTTATCATAGGGTAACACTGCAAATAGCAGCATCTCCGCTTCATTCGTCCGGGATCGCGCGGAATGGGCTGGTTCTAATGGCTTATTTGGGGCCCGAGGTTTTGAAGATTTGCTGCGAGGAAATGTTTTTTGGAGCACCGGGCCGGGATTGAACCGGCGAATACTGGTTTTGCAGACCAGCGCGTTAGCCACTTCGCCACCGGTGCTCGGACTGGGCCGCGCCAGCACGGACGGGCGCGCCGACGCAGCAGAGTTGTAATCCAAAAACAAGCTTACCTGGGCTGAGCAGCAGTGCGCAGGTAAGGCTTGACGGTTTTATAGCCGGGGAACAGCTTATCCGCCTCCTCGTTTGAAACAGCTCCGGTAAGGATAACGTCGTCGCCCTGCTTCCAGTTTGCCGGGGTTGCAACCTTGTGCCTGGCGGTGAGCTGCATGGAGTCGAGGACGCGGAGAATCTCATCGAAGTTGCGGCCGGTGGTCATAGGGTAGGACAGCGTGAGCTTGATCCGCTTGTCAGGCCCGATCACGAAGACGGTGCGCACGGGTGCATTGAGCGCGGGAGTGCGGCCTTCGCAACTCTCGCCTGCGTCGGCTGCCAGCATGTCATACAGCTTGGCGATCTTGAGCTCAGGGTCGCCGATGATGGGGTAGTTGACCTCGTGTCCGCTGACATCCTTGATGTCCTGCCGCCACTTGCTGTGGTCGTCGACGCGGTCGACGCTAAGGCCGATGACCTTGGCTCCGCGAGCGGCGAAGTCCTTCTCAAGCCCGGCAACGGCGCCGAGCTCCGTGGTGCATACGGGAGTGAAGTCCTTGGGGTGCGAGAAGAGCACAGCCCAGTTGTCGCCGATCCACTCGTGGAAGCGAATGGCGCCATGAGTCGTCTCTGCCGTGAAATCAGGAGCTACGTCATTAATGCGGAGTGACATGTCGATTTGCCTCTTTATTGTGCTGATGAATTCCGTTGGCTGTTGGTCCAGACAAAATCCTCTGGAAAAATTAAACCCACCTCGTCAGGGCTTCTGCGGGTGGGCCAGTGCGATTAAAACCGTTGATTCCGCTCTAGGGACACACCCGCGTTGAGCCGCAGTGACAGCAGCACATACACATACGGGAGGGAGCGAAGTTCTTCATTCTGGAGATGAGGATAGAACGGGGGGCGGGTCGTGTCAAACGGCCGCAGCATCACCCCAACGGTTTGCATTCGCTCTTTAAGATTTTGATACGGAGATTTGCGAATGAAGACAGCGGCGATACTTTGCAGAGGAGACGAGAATGATGCGCGAATTTGAATACCAGCGGTGCGATGTATTTACGAGGAAGCCGCTTGAAGGCAACCAGCTTGCTGTCTTCACCGATGCAGAGGGCCTGACCGACGGTGAGATGCAGGCAATAGCGCGGGAGATGAATCTTTCGGAGACGACGTTTGTGTTGCGCCGGGACGAGGAGACGGAGCGCAGGCGCGGTGTACGGGTACGGATTTTTACAACGCAGGAGGAGCTGCCGTTCGCGGGGCATCCGACATTGGGAACTGCGACTGTGATCCGGCTGACGCCACCGGGATATGCGAATGCAGAGAGGATTGTGCTGGACCTGAATGCCGGACAAGTTGCGGTGAGCTTTGCTGAGAGCCAGGCGGCGGGTGATGCGGTCTTTGGCGAGATGGCGCAGCGGGACCCGCTGTTTGGAGCGACGCATGAGGCTGCCGCGATTGCTCCGGTGCTGGGCTTGCGAGTGGATGACTTTGCTGAGATCGCCCCGGAGACGGTTTCAACCGGGTTGTCGTTCTGCATCGTGCTGGTGAGGTCTGTTGAGGCGTTGGGACGGTTGCGACTGGATCTGGTAGCGAGCGAGCGGTATGTGAAAGACTCAGACGCGAAGTTCTTTTACGTGCTGGCGCCGGAAGGCGATGAGTGGCGGGCCAGAATGCAGTTCTATAACGGCGAGGACCCGGCGACGGGTTCGGCCGCGGGATGCGCGATTTCGTACCTAGTGAAGCATGGGCTTTGCGCGGGAGGGCAGCGAGTGCACCTTCGCCAGGGCATTGAGATGGGGCGACCGAGCGATCTTTACCTCTCCGCGAATGTGGTGAACGGGAAGGTCGGCGAAGTCCGCGTAGGGGGCAGCACAGTTCGTGTTGCAAAAGGACGATTTTTCCTTGCGTGATGCACATAGTTTCAACAGAGGCGAGGGGAAAGATCGTCAGTATTGACGGGGCTTGCGCGCAACACGGTGGAAGCGCGAGCGGAAATTTGTTGCTCTCTTCGCCGGATATTCCCTGTTTACAGGCCGCCCGGCTGTTCGTAGTCTTGGCAACGTTCAATTTGTTTGAACGTAATTTCGCCTATTGAAAAACACAACTTGAGTTAGAGCAGGAAGCCCTCCCCGACGAGCGCATGAAATGCACGTTATCGTGGCCGGAGTGGACACCGGACGCGCACGGTGACGATTGCGGCGCAGGCAACCGTCGCAGAGCTTCTTTGCTCTCCGCATCCTGGTTCGAACCGGATCGCGGCCCCGCGCCTAAGCGCGAGCAGCGGAATCATTCGACTGTCGCGCTGGCGTGGTTGGAGCCGTATTCCCTTTTGGGACCGCGCAGAACCAGGATGCGGGCAACCTACAACCAAGCGGGGCACGGATACTCCATGTGCCGCGCGAACGCGGCTTCGCGCATGTACGAAGCAGTAAGGAAGTTATGAGGCCGAAGAAGACAATCCTTTGCGTTGACGATAATGAACAAGCCCTGGCAGTTCGCAAGTTTCTCCTGGAGACACGAGGATACCGGGTGGTGCCCGCAACCACAGCCCAAGAGGCGCTGGAGATCTTTCGCAAAGGCGGGGTGGATCTGGTGCTGGGAGATCTGATCATGCCGCAGATGGACGGCAATGAGATGGTGCAGCGGATGAAGGAGATTGCGCCAGAGGTACCCATGATGCTGCTGAGCGGGACAGTGAAGGCATTTGACCGGGCCTGCCATGCGGACGCGTTCTTGCCCAAAGGAGCCTGCACGCCGGTGGAGATGCTGGAGCGGATTCGCGTGATGATTGCACGCAAGCGCGGGCCGAAGAAAGCGACAGCGCGCACTGCATATCACAGGAGCTATGAAACGGCATACGAGGACAGCGCGCAGTCAGCTGTCGCCTCCTAGCAGTGACGAGGCAGGTACAATAAGCGAGTGCAGCCCATCATTGACGCCGAGCACCTCGGCAAAATCTATCGCAGTGGCAAGCTCGAGGTGCCAGCGCTTGTAGATGTTTCCTTTTCTGTCGAGCCGGGAGAGTTTGTGAGCGTTGTCGGGCCTTCCGGCAGCGGAAAGTCGACGCTCTTCTACCTGCTGGGCGGGCTGACACGGGCCACGTCGGGCAGGATTGTGATTGATGGCGTGGACTTTGCGGCACTGAGTGACGCGCAACGCACGAAGATGCGGAAGTCAAAGATCGGCTTTATCTTCCAGAAGTTCAATCTGCTGCCGATGCTCACGGCGCGAGCCAATATTGAGGTTGCGTACGAAATCTCAGGACTGGACGGACCGCTGGATAAGAAGTATCTTGCGCACCTG
>JASHUR010000059.1 GCA_030039895.1 Acidobacteriaceae bacterium
CGATGGAATCCGCCCGCAATCTGGTCATACACGCCGCCCTTCGCCATCATTTGGAGCGTCACAGTTGCGGCCCGTTTTGCTGCGTCGCTCCCCGTCCGCGCCGCCAGATCAATCAGCAGATCAATCGCCGCCGGATGCGGAAACTTCGGCTGCGACCCAAACCCTCCATTCCGCGGATCGAACTGCTTCACCGCCGACAGCACAATCTTGTCCACAATCTCCAGGTCCAGCTTTCCGGCCCGCCCCGAAAACGTCTCGCCGTGCTCAATCGCTGCAAACACGCTGTCTGCTGACTCCGCCGCCTCCGCGCGCTGCGTCTTCCACACGTCGGCCATCGTCAGCAGTACGCGGTCAAACCCCGGCCGCCCGTAGCGCTCATCACGTGGAAAATACGTCCCTCCGAAATAAGGCCGTCCCTCCGGCGTCAGAAATGCCGTCAATGGCCAGCCGCCCTGTCCGCTGATCGCCTGCACCGCGGCCTGATACCTGCTGTCCACATCCGGCCGCTCGTCGCGGTCCACCTTGATCGCGACAAAATGCTCATTCACAATCGCCGCCAGCGTCGGATCTTCGTAACTTTCGCGGTCCATCACATGGCACCAGTGGCACCACACCGCGCCAATGTCCAATAGAACCGGCTTGTCTTCGCGCTTCGCTCGTTCAAATGCCTCCGCGCTCCATTCATGCCACGCAATCGGCTGATGCCCCGCCGATCGCAGATACGACGACGCAGCCTGACTCAACGTATTCTCTGTAAGTCCCATCAACTCCGAGTCTATCCAACCCTACGCAACCTGCCAAAACTCTCATGCTCCTACTCGCGCTCCCCTAACATGCTTCACCCGATGCGCATAGGATCACTTGAAGACAAGATCTTTGGGTACCTACACCCCGAAGGTCAGGTCTAACCCTCAAGAGGGCTTGCACGACATGTTCACAAGAGTCATTTCGCTGGGACTTCTGCTCCTGTTCTTTCCTGCCGTACTTCTCGCCCAGACCTCGGTCCCTCCGGGAACAGTCCTTCCGCTCTCACTCGAAACCACTTTGGAGTCAGGCAAAACGCATCCCGGAAAAGTTGTCCGCGCGAGGGTCATGCAGAACATCCCCGGAACCAGCATTCACCGGGGTGCGAAGGTACTCGGACATGTCATCAGCATCACGCCAACTCACATATCGCTTCGCTTTGACACCCTTGTAAATCACGGCACAATCATCCACATCACCACCAACCTCCGTGCGTTGGCTTCCATGCTGGATATAGACCTTGCGCAGATACCTGGCGGAGGCGCCGACCGTGCGCTCACGCCAGAGCAGCGCTCGATCACGCTCGTCGGCGGTGAGGAAGACTACCGTCCCGATGGCCCGGTCACGCGTGGCATGGATGTCGTCGGCCAGCCTACGCCGTACGGAGTGCTCGCAAGGCTGCAAACCAACCCACCCTGCCGTGCCGAGCTCTACGGCAACGACGATCCCCAGGCACTATGGCTCTTCTCGACCGATGCCTGCGGGCTCCACGGCTTCAGTGAACTTCACGTCGAGCACTATGGCCGAACCAGCCCGGTTGGCATCATCGTCCTCGCGTCAAAACCTGGCAAGCTTCACATTCGCAGTGGCAGCGGGTTGCTCCTCCGCGTCCAGGCCCCATAGGCATCTCCGCCCTACTCAGCTCTCAATGCATTCATCGGATCAACGGTCGCCGCCCGTTGTGAAGGCAGCCAGCACGCCACCCACACAGTCGCAAATATCCCTACCGTAATCGCGGCGTACGTCAGCGGATCATACGCACTCACCCCATACAGCAGCGAGGCCATCAGCCGCATCGCTGCAAATGCCGTAATTAGGCCGCATCCAATGCCAATCGCGGCCAGCTTCAATCCGTCCCGCACAAACAGCCCCACAATCTCGCTCCGCGGCGACCCCAGCGCCATCCGTATCCCGATCTCCCGCGTACGCTGGCTCACAGAGTATGAGATCACGCCGTAAATCCCCACCATCCCCAGCAGCAACGCCATCGCTCCCGCCACGCCCAGCATCACCAGCGTGAACTGCGTCCGCGCCATTGACTGCGTGTAGAAATAGTCTTCGGTGTGCGGCATCGCCAGCGGCAGATCTGAGTCCACTGACCATATCGCCTGCTTCACTTCCTGCATAAACGCCTGTGACCCCGCCTGTGGCGTCCGGATCACAAACGCAACCCCGCGCTGCACACGCTTGTCATTCGAGTCGAAATTGTTCACCAACAGCGGCAAATACACCGTCGTCGGAGCGTTCTCCGAGATTCCATCCTGATGCACATCCCCGACTACACCCACAATCTGCCGCCAGTCGTCCTTGGATGCTGCCCGAATCCGCTTGCCCAGCGCTTTCTGCGCGCTGCCCCAATACTCCTTCGCAAAGTTCTCAGAAATGATGGCCACCGGCAGCTTGTTGTAGTTGTCCTCCCAGGTAAAGCCCCGCCCGGCAATCATTGGAGTGCCCAGCGTTCTGAACAGCCCCGGCGATGCATAAATAAACCTGCGGATCGGCGGAATCTCTCCTTCGCCATACGTGCGGTCCGCCGCATAAATCAAATCGTTGCTGTTCCAACCAGCCATCGGTATCGAGCTCGTCAGAGCGACCGATTTCACCCCAGGCAGCGCCGCTATCTTATCCATCATCGCCTGCTCCATTTGGATCAGCTTGTCGCGGTCTTTGTCTGGAATCTGCGTATCCGGTATATCGATGCGGAACGTCTGCAACGCATTCGGATTTGTGAATCCCGGATTCACTTCCTCCAGCGCGCGGAACGTCCGAATCATCAGCCCCGAGCAAATCAGGAGCACAAGGGCGAGCGCCACCTGCGCCACCACCAGCGTGCTTCTTGCTCTGTGCCGCTCACGGCTCTGGCTCAGAGCGCGTCCACCTTCTCGCAACCCCGCATTCAGCTGCCCGCCAACAAACTTGAACACTGGAATCAGCCCGATCAGCACACCCGTCGCAATGGCCAAGCCTAGCGTGAACAGCAGCACTGGCACGTTAATCCCAATGTCCTGCACGCGCGGCAAATCGGGAGCCATCCCCACCAGTAATTTAAGCCCCCCATACGCCAGCGCAAGTCCCAGCGCGCTGCCCGCCAGGGAAAGCAGCACGCTCTCAAACAGCAGATCCCCGGCAATCTTCCGCCATCCCGCGCCTAGTGCCGAGCGGACCGCCAGCTCCTGCCGCCTTCCCTCCACGCGCACCAGCAGCAGATTCGCCACATTCGCGCATGCAATCAGCAGCACCATCACAATCGAGCCCATCAGCACCCACAGCACGTTGCCCACATCGCCCACAACGTCCTGCTTCAGCGGATGCAGGGCCGTCCTGAAGTCAGCCGCCTCAAACAGCTTCACGCTATAACCCGGAGGTGGAGGGAAGCTCCGTATCGCAATCGGAATCAGCCTCTGCAAATCCGCGCTCGCCTCGGCAATCGTCACCCCCGGCTTCAGCCGAGCCAGCCCTTGATTGTTGAAACTCCCCAGATGTGTCTTGCTGCGATCCAACTGCATCGGCAGAATTAGCGCTGCGTCGTTCCAGTCAAGAAAGTGGAATCCCTTCGGAAGTACGCCAATAATCTCTCTCGGCTTGCCGTCCACCGTGAGCGCCTGCCCGATCACCCCGCGCTTCCCGCCAAACTTTTTTTGCCAGAACGCATAGGACAACAGCACCGTCTCCGGCGACCCCGGCGAATCATCCTTCTGCGTAAACAACCGGCCCAGTGCCGGCTTCACACCCAGAATCGGCAACACTTCTTGCGTGACATCCAATCCGCTCACATGCTCCGGCTGCCCCGTGCCCGTCACGCTCAGCGAGTCGCCCGAATACGCCCCGATCGCCTCCAGTGTCTTGCTTTGTTCTTTGTC
>JASHUR010000060.1 GCA_030039895.1 Acidobacteriaceae bacterium
GTTTCGTGCTTTACTCCAGCCAATTGAGCTATGCCCGTCTCCAGTGATTCACTTCTCGCAAGATGCCTCTTCGTCGGAATGGTGCAATCGTGCTGATGACAATTTGTCGTTGCGATGCGGGGTGCCGTATCCCGCATTGCAACGACAAGTGCCCGTCTGGCAAAGACCGCCCGCCGCGTAGGCGCCGCCGGAGGCATCTCTAGGCGGCGCCACAGCTCAGCGCTGCAGCAACCTCGCCATATAAAAATCAAAGAACCGCTCCGGATCCGAATGCAGACACACACTCACATTCGGCTTTCCCGCCTCCGGAATCGTGTTCCCTTTGTCGTCCACGCGAATCCGCATCGGCGTCGTCCGGCACAGTCCCGGATCGATCGCGTACCCCACCGCCATCGGATCGTACAGCGTCGGAGTCAGTTGCCCCCATTGGTGATACAGCAGAGTCAGTTGGTCCGTCACCGGTGAGTCGTGCCCGAACAGCTCTTCCCGCTTCACCTCATCCAGCTTCAGTTGCGTCGCGTCCAGCGGCATCATGTACACCGGAACCCCCGATGCCAGCAGCTTCCGCGCTCCTGACACGTCGTTCAGCACATTCCACTCCGGCTGCGGCCCCGGCAGCTTCGTGTAGCTGTTCACGCCATATTCCGCATACCCCACGTGGATCGATCCGCCCATCACCACCACGCGCTTCAGCTTCTTGAACGTCGCCACGTCCTTGTCGATCATCGCCTCAATGTTCACGAACGGCCCAATCCCGATCAGCGTAATCTGCCCCGGATACTTTCGTATCAGCGCCAGCGTTGCATCCACCGCGTCGAGTTTTGGAGCGTCGCTCGCCGGAACCCGCTCCGCATACCGCGCCTGCGTAAACGTGCTCCGCGCCGCCGTCTTCACGCCCACTGCCACCGGAATATCCGCATGCCCCGCCGCCTTCAAATACCGCACCAGCAGCCGCGCCCGCAGCGCCGTGTCGCCAAAGTCCGAGTTCACCTGCAAAACCTTCAGCTCAGGACTCTCCAGCGCCAGCCCCAGCGCAAACGCATCGTCAATGTCATCGCCGATATCGGTATCAATGATCACCTTCTGCAGCGCAACCTGCGCCGCCTGCGCCCACACGCGCCCCACCGGCCCGATCACCACAAAAGCAACCACAATTCCCATCAGATACTTCATGGGCATCCACTCTACACGATAGAGAATTGGCTGCCCCATTCGCCGCAAAATCTCTGCCCCCTCAGGGAACCCGTCACGCAATCAGGCCGTATCACTAATTGCCCTCGCAAACGTCTCAACCGCAAGGCCGAAATACTCTGTTCAAATCACTCCCGGGCAGGAGCACTCCCAATGAGCGAACTCTGGACCGACCTCTGGAACGACGTCAAGCATGCGCTGCGCATGTTCGCAAGCAACCCCGGCTTCACCCTCGCCGCCATTGCTGCTCTCGCCCTCGGCATTGGAGCCAATACCGCCATCTTCTCCGTCGTCGACACCGTCCTGCTCAAGCCGCTCACTTATCCAGACGCCAGCCGCATCATGCTCTTTGAAGAGTTTTCGCCGCAAGGCAGCGGAGCCGGCGCCAACGTCCCCGAATTCCATCTCTGGCAGCAACAATCCAGCGTCTTTCAGGACGTCGCCGCTTACGACTACGCCGGTCCCGGCTTCAACATCACCGGCGACCGTCCCCAGGTAGTCCACGGAATCCATGTCACCCAGCGCTACTTCGCCCTCTTTGGCGCGCCCATCCTCCTCGGCCGCACCTTTACCCAGCAGGAGGACAGCCCCAACGGCGGCCACGTCGTTGTCATCAGCTACGGCCTCTGGCAGCGCCTCTTCGGAGGCAATCCCAACATCGTCGGTAAAGCTCTCTCCCTCGGCAACGAGCCCTACACCATCCTCGGCGTGATCGGAAAATCCTTCCACACCGACCCTCAGGCCGACCTCTGGCTCCCCTTCCAGTTCGAGCCCACCAGCAGCGATCAGGGCCACTACTTCCTCGTCTCCGGCCGCCTAAAGCCCGGCGTCACCATCGTCCAGGCCAATGCCCAGCTCAAGCTCGCCGCCGACCAATATCGTCGACTCTATCCCAACACCATGGGCCCCAAGGATAGCTTCCGCGTCGAGCCTCTTCGTGACGCCATCGTCAGCGACGTCCGCTCCTCGCTCTTCGTTCTTCTCGGGGCCGTCGCCTTCGTTCTCCTCATCGCCTGCGCCAACGTCGCCAATTTGCTCCTCGTCCGCGCCACCGGCCGACGCCGCGAGTTCGCCATCCGAGCAGCCATGGGCGCAGGACGCGCCCGCATTATCCGTCAGTTGCTCACGGAGAGCATCATGCTCGCCCTCGCCGGAGGTATCCTCGGGCTCATCCTCGGCTTCGTCGGCGTGCGCGCACTGCTGGTCATCAACCCCGGCGACATCCCGCGCATCGGCGAACACGGCGCAGCCGTCGGCCTTGACCCCCGCATTCTGCTCTTCACCCTCGGCGTCTCCATCCTCACGGGAATCCTCTTCGGCCTCTTTCCCGCCATCGGAGCCGCGCGTCCCGACCTCAATACCACCCTCAAGGAAAGCAGCAACCGCTCCGGCACCGGCTTTCGCCAGAGCAAGGGCCGCTCGCTGCTGGTCATCAGCGAGGTTTCACTCGCCCTCGTCCTGCTCATCGGAGCAGCTCTGCTCATCCGCACCTACGTCGCGTTGCGCAACGTCAACCCCGGCTTCGATTCGCATCACGTCCTCACCATGGAGATGTCCCTCACCGGCCCCAAATACCAGAAGACCGCCGGCGTCGCCGAGCTCATCCGAGACGCACGCCAGCGCCTCAACGCCATCCCCGGCGTCGAAGACTCCGCTGCAAGCTGCTGCCTTCCGCTTGAAGGCGGATTCGGCCTGCCCTTCAACATCGTCGGACGCCCTACCGGTAAAAGCCCCTATACCGGCGGCGCCGGCTGGATGAGCGCCTCGCCCGGCTACTTCTCTGTCTTCAAAATCCCCATCATTGAAGGCCGCGCCTTCACCACGCAGGACACCACCGGCGCGCCCGGCGTCGTCCTCATCAACGAGGCCATGGCCAAACAATACTGGCCCAAACAGAATCCTGTCGGCCAGCAGATCATCATCGGCAAAGGCGTCGGCCCCGAATTCGATGAGCCTGCCCGCCAGATCATTGGTGTCGTCGGCAGCATCCGCGACGGCGGCCTCGACCGCAACCCGCGTCCGCTCATGATCGTCCCCTCATCGCAGGTCACTGACGGCGTCACCGCTCTGAATAACCGCATCGGCCCCATCGCCTGGCTCGTCCGCACCAAAGGCGACCCGCATCAGTACATTACCGCCATCAAGAGCCAGCTTCGTCAGGCCAGCGGAGGCTTCTCCGTCGCCCGCGTCCGCACCATGGACGAAATCGTCATCCACTCCACCGCCAGCCAGGACTTCAATATGCTCCTGCTCACCATCTTCGGAGCCTCCGCGCTTATCCTCGCCGCCATCGGCATCTACGGCCTCATGGCCTACTCCGTCCAGCAGCGCACGCAGGAGATGGGCATTCGTATGGCCCTCGGCGCCGACCGTAAACGCATCCGCAACCTCGTTGTCCGCCAGGGAATGCTTCTCGCCATCATCGGCGTCGTCATCGGAACCGGCGCAGCCTTCGGCCTCGCCCGCTTCCTCACCAGCTTCCTCTACGGAGTCAAAGCCTGGGACCCGCTCGTCTTCATC
>JASHUR010000061.1 GCA_030039895.1 Acidobacteriaceae bacterium
GCCGCAACGTCCACCCGCGTATGAACGGCATCACGAGCCAGCGCTTGATCGAGCTGGAACCGTAATTGCTCGTGCATTGGAATCGACGGTCCTGCCTGCCCCAGCGAAACTCTGGCCGAAGTAAAGCGCGTCAGGTCCGGCCCAGCACCCGTATCCCGCGGAGCTCCGGTCTTCTCTATTGCCTCGCCGCTCATACCACCACCGTGGAAGGCAACAGAACCGCCGGTTGTCCCGCCCGGCGCAGGCGTTGCCATCCGTCGCTTCTCATCCATTCCTCAAATTCCGGCGCAGGCCGGAGCCCAAGCAGCCTCCGCGCATACAGGGCATCATGGAACGAGGTGCTCTGATAGTTCAGCATCACATCGTCCGCACCCGGCACGCCCATGATGTAATTCACCCCCGCCGCCGCAAGCAGCGTTAGCAGTACATCCATATCATCCTGGTCGGCCTCCGCGTGGTTCGTATAGCAGATGTCGCAGCCCATCGGCAACCCCAGCAGCTTGCCGCAGAAATGGTCTTCCAGTCCCGCCCGCACAATCTGTTTGCCGTCGTACAGATACTCCGGCCCGATGAATCCCACCACCGTGTTCACCAGCATTGGCTTAAAGTGCCGCGCCACGGCGTACGCCCGCGCCTCCAGCGTCTGCTGATCGACACCGTGATGGGCATTGGCCGAAAGCGCGCTGCCCTGTCCTGTCTCGAAGTAATAGACATTCTCGCCGCCGGTTTCCGCGCCAATCCCACCTCGCTTCAGCTCCCTCGCCAACGCATGAGCTTCTCGCAGCAGCGCCAGATTCACCCCAAACGACGCATTTGCCCCCTCAGTCCCCGCAATCGACTGGAACAGCAGGTCCAGCGGAGCGCCCTGCCGCATCGCCTCCATCTGCGTCGTCACATGCGCCAGCACGCAGCTCTGCATAGGAATCCCATACCGCAAGCGCACATGCTCCATAAGCCGCAGCAGCGTCGTCACCGTGCTGACGCTGTCTGACACAGGATTGATCCCGATCACCGCGTCTCCTGAACCTAGAAGCAGCCCGTCGAGCATGCTCGCTGCAATCCCCACCGGATCGTCCGTCGGATGATTCGGCTGCAGCCGCGTGGAGAGCCTCCCCGGCAGTCCCACGGTAGTACGGAAGCGCGTGACCACGGATATCTTCTGCGCAACATAGACCAGATCCTGCACCCGCATCAGCTTTGAGACCGCCGCGACCATCTCCGGCGTCAGCCCGGCGGCCAATGGTGCAATGCGCTCTCCCGTAGCTTCATCCCCAAGCAACCAGTCGCGCAGCTCGCCCACGCACCACCCGGCGACAAGAGCAAACGCCTCCTTGTCATGTGAATCGAAGATCAGCCGGGTTACCTCATCGCTCTCGTAAGGAACGACCGCCTCATTCAAAAACGCCGTCAGCGGAACCTCCGCCAAAGCCATCTGCGCAATCACGCGCTCTTCTGCTCCTGCTGCAGCTACACCCGCAAGCTCGTCGCCCGAACGCAGCGGCGTAGCCTTCGCCAGCAGCGTCCGCAGGTCTTTAAATGATGTGTGAACACCACGCACTGTAATTCCGTAAGGCATAAAGCACTTTCGGGAGTGGTTCAACCCGCTCTTTACGGCGATTGTATGCGGGTCATCTTCCCTCTGCCATGCAATTCACCGCGTCTGCTGCATGCTAGACTGGCGTGTACATTCAGTCCAAAGGACAATCGATTGCGACGCCTTTGCTTTCTCTGCCTCGCGCTGCTGCTTTCATCCGCAGCTCTCTGCCACGCTCAGAAAATTGAAGTTACGATCCCGGCTGCCACAGCCCCGCTTCACGGCCATCTCGTCCTCGTCTTCGCAAAGAAGGACGATCCTGAGCCACGCTTTCAGTTGACGGAAAACTACCACACCGAGCAGGGCTTCGGCGTTGATGTCCCCGACCTTGCTCCCGGCCAGATCATCACTGTCGACGCCCAGACCTTTGGCAACCCGCTCGCCTCACTCGACGACATCCCAGCCGGAGACTACTACGTGCAGGCTGTCTTCAACGTTTACGAGCAGTTTCACCTCGCCTCCGGCCACACCCTCTGGCTGCCTCCCGACAAAGGCGAAGGCCAGCAATGGAACCGCAAACCCGGCAACTTCTACAACAAACCGGTCAAAATCCACTTCGACCCCAAATCCGGCGCGACCATTCACATCGCCCTCGATCAGGTCATCCCCTCCCTCAAGGGCACGGCTGAGGACCCTGAAGTTATCGCCACGCAATATCCTGCCTCAAAATGGCTTAAGTACATGCGTTTCCGCAGTCCGGTTTTGAGCAAATTCTGGGGCCGCGACGTCTACCTCGGCGCATGGATCCTCCTTCCCGATGGCTTTGACGAGCACCCCGATGCACACTTTCCAGTCGTCGTCTATCAGGACCACTACCACCCCGGCTTCGGCCCCGTTCCGTTTGTGACATCCAGGCCCGACCCTAAATCGCCCCGCTACCCCTGGGAACAGGCCGGATACCGCTTTTTCCAGGACTGGACCGCCGGCCGTCTGCCGCGCGTCATCATGATCTACGTCCAGAACGCCAACCCCTACTATGACGACTCCTACGATGTCGATTCCGCCAACGTCGGCCCCTACGGGACCGCCATCAATCACGAACTGATTCCCGCGATTGAAAAGAAGTACCGCGGCATAGGGCAGGGCTGGGCCCGCGCCACCTTTGGCGGATCAACCGGTGGATGGGAAGCCTTTGCCACGCAGGTCTTCTACCCCGACATGTACAACGGAGCCTGGGTCGCCTGCCCTGACCCCGTCGACTTCCATGCCTATCAGAACGTCGATCTGTACGCCGACACCAACGCCTTCTACCGCCATGGCGACTTCGCCACCATCCCCATCGCAGGCGACCGCAAGCCCGATGGCACCATCATCGCAAACATGCGCGGCGAATATGGCTATGAATACGTCCTCGGCACGCACGGCCGCTCTACTGAACAGTGGGACATCTGGCAGGCCGTCTTCTCGCCCGTCGGGCCGGACGGTTACCCTGCTGAAGTCATCGACCCGCTCACCGGCGACATCAACAAGTCGGTCGTCGACTACTGGCACCAGCACTACGATCTCGCTGCCATCCTCAAGCGTGACTGGCCCACGCTCGGCCCCAAGCTTGAGGGCAAGTTGCACTTCACAGTCGGCGACGGAGACACCTACTTCCTCAACAATGCCGTTCACTTGCTGCAAAAGCAGCTTGAGGCAACCCGCCATCCCCATTCGGACGCCACCTTCCAATATGGCCCCGGCATGCCGCACTGCTATACCGGAGGCCCGTCCGAATACACCATGCAACAGAACAGCGCCGACTGGGCACAGCGCGTAATCCCCCAAATGGTCAAGCACATGCTGGCGACAGCCCCGCCGGGAGCTGACGTCACTTCCTGGCGCTACTAATTCCGGCAACCTGCATCAAAGTCGTATTCGCTTACTCACGGCTCGCACTGCCGATTTGCGGGTCACCGCAGAACACTGACCAGGGACACGCTTCAAAGCGCCGGTCCCTCACCCACGAAAGGACCATGCCTATGCCTTTGCCGCAGGATGAACGTATCGTTGCCCTAGCGAATGATCTGCTTCAGCAATTCGACCGGATGTTTGGTCTGCATCCCGGATTCCGCGCCGCTCACGCCAAAGGCCAGTTGCTTACCGGCACTTTTACTCCCTCTCAGGAAGCAAAGTCTCTTACCAATGCTCCGCACATCATGCGCGCGTCAACCCCTGTCACCGTGCGCTTTTCCAACTCAACTGGCATCCCGGCGATTCCGGACAACATCCCCGACGCCAACCCGCGAGGCCTCGCCATCCGCTTCAATCTCGCCGAGCACGTCCATACCGACATTGTCAGCCATTCCACAGACGGGTTCCCCACGCGCGACGGCAAGCAGTTCCTTGAGTTTCTGGAAGCCGCTGTAGCCAGCGGCCCCGACGTTCCCTCACCAAAACCAATCGAGAAGTTTTTTGGCTCGCACCCTGCCGCGCTCGCCTTCGTGCAGGCTCCCAAGCCATTCCCCGTCAGCCTTGCCACGCAAACCTATTACGCGGTCACGGCATACGAGTTCACCAACGCTGCCGGTGAAAAGAGATTCGGACGCTACCGTATTGTCCCTGAGTTGGGCAATCAATATCTGCCGGACAATGCCATGGCCGGCCTTGCCCCCGATTACCACTTCACCGAGATCGTCGAACGTGTCGGTAAAGGTCCTGTCCGTTTCAAGATTCTTGTTCAGGTCGCTGCACCCGGCGATGTCTCCGACGACGCCACCATACATTGGCCGGAGGATCGCAAACTGATCGACTTCGGAACCATTGAGATCACCAAGCCGGTCGCTGACAATCTCCCCGAACAAAAGTGGATCATCTTCGACCCCATCCCGCGTGTCGAAGGCATCGAGGCGTCCGCCGACCCACTCCTTGAACTCCGCGCGGCCATTTATCTGCTGAGCGGTCGCCGACGCCGCGCTGCCAACTGAACTGCGGGCCTTCCATGGCCCGCTTTTTCCATCTGCACCTCCCTTACACCCATCCGCGCTATCCTTGAAGGGGCTGCAAAGACCTCCATCTTCGAATTCAATCCTTAAAATAGGCCAAATATGCGCATCAGGATGCTCTCTGTTCTCGCTCTCTCCCTCCTGCTCATGCCCTTCGCGCAAGCACAAGGTACTGTCCCCACCTTCAGCCGTTCCATTGGCGGAAATTCATACACGCTGGCGGGCCGTGACCCCGCTCAAAGCGGCACCACCGTCATCCCTACTATGCTGGTTCCTATTACCCTCACATTCCAGAGCAGGTCCACCAGTATGGATGCCGCTCCTGACGTCCGCCGCGTCCTCAAATCGCCCATCTTCTCCCGCTTCGACTTTCCGTCCATCGGTAAAACCCAGTACGCTGACGCCCTGCTTCACGCAACCTTCCCCGTAGACACCGCGGGACACACTCTGCTCGGCAGACCTCAGATCAGGCCCGTCACTATCGCCATCCCTCCCGGCGATGGTTATCTGCTTTCGTCGAAGAAAAGCGGCCGGTTCTTCGCCGTCGTCGATTCGGAATTTATCGAGCAGCAGCTTTTCCGGCAGATTCCGCTTCAGAAAGGCAGGCTCGTCATCGCCTTTGTCCACAACACCGCCTACTACGCTTACGGAGACGCGACCGTATGCTGCACCTGGGGAACGCACGGCATCGACGCCGCCACCGGAAACTCTTTCGTGCTCGGCTCCTACATCCACAACGCGCCCGCCATCGTTGAAGACCGCGACATCCAGCCTCTCACCCAGCAGCTCGCCGAATTCATCAACGACCCGTTGCACGACCCCCAGACCTGGTTCCATAAGCCCGGCGCTCGCGGCAATTTCTTCCCTGACTGGCGTTTTCCCGGCAGCCGTCGCGGCTGCGGTGGCGCGGGCATCGGCTCCAATTACTTTCTCCTTGAGCCCACCAACACCAACCCCAAAAACAGCTTTCCCTCATCCACTCCGTTCCTTGCGCCCACAGCAGGATTCACCTATCACCTCGCCAACGTCGCCCTCCTGCCTTGGTATATGGAGCTGACTGCGGACTCCTACAGCTTTCCTGACTCACATGCGCTGACCGGACCAGCCCAGCCATGCCCTTCCCGCCTGGCGTTCTTTGATAACAACCCTGAACCAACCGCACAACCCATCACGCCATCCAGCCCTCCCAACGGACACTGGCTCATCGGCTACTGGACCGGCTCCCGTTTCCGCGGAACGACGCCGTTTGCGCTGCGCGATGTCTCGCCGCAATGGGACGTCATCCTTGTCGCCTTTGCCCCGCCGGATAAAAACGCGCCTGAAGGCACCATGCACTTCCAGCCTCCGCCGGGAATCACCCCCGAGCAGCTCAAGGCCGACATTGCATACCTCAAGGGCCGCGGTAAAAAGGTCATGATCTCGCTCGGCGGCGGCGGCCAGTACGTCAACCTCGATGACGCGAAGGACATTCCGAATTTCGTCTCTTCCGTCGCCAGCATCGTTTCCCAATACGGCTTCGACGGCGTCGATATCGACTTTGAAAGCCCCTCCCTTGTCCTCGCGCCGGGAGACACCGACTTCCGCCATCCCACCACGCCCTCCATCGTGAACCTCATCGCCGGCCTGCGCGACCTGCGCCGGCATTTCGGCCCTTCCTTCATGATTAGCCTCGTTCCGGAAGGCACGCAGGTTCCCGGCGGATACGCATCCTACGGTGGCCAGTTCGGTTCTTACCTGCCTATCATCTATGCTTTGCGCAACATTCTCTCGTTTGTTGACGTGCAGGACTACAACACGCCCCCGCTTGAGGGCCTCGACGGTGAGATCTACCAGTCCCACTCTGTCGATTACCACGCAGCCATGACCGAACTGCTTCTGCACGGCTTCAATGTGGGGGGCAATCCCCGGGAGCATTTCCCGCCCATGCCTCCGGACAAGGTCGCTGTCGGGTTTCTCACCGGATACACAACCCCCGAGGTCGTAAGTCAGGCAATGAACTACCTCATCACCGGCAAAGCCCCCACCGGAACCACCTATAAACTGCGCAGACCCTCCGGTTACCCGGCCCTCATCGGCTCCATGTTCTGGACCATCGACGCCGACCGCATCGAAAATTACCAATACTCCAACCTGATAGGGCCGCAGCTTCACCATTATCCGAAAGCTCAGTAGGACTCAGGCAGATACCTCGCCTGATCGAAAACCGACCGGCCTTGCGCAAAAAACGTCGCGCGCAGGGTCCCGGATCGGTGGCCCGGCGTGTCATTTCCCGGAAACCGCTATCAGCATCGGCTTGATAGGCATCGAACTACCGAAATGCCTTATCCTAGCCACGTGAGTCACGCGAACGTTCATAAAAACTTCCCTGTCCTGTTCAGCACCGAGCAGATCGCCGAGAGGACGGCCGAGATCGGCCGTCAAATCGACGCAGACTTCGCCGGTCAAAGTGTCGTCCTTGTCGGAGTCCTCAAGGGCGCTGCCATGTTTCTCGCCGACCTCTCTCGCAGCATCACCATCGACTGCACCTTCGACTTTGTCGCAGTCTCCAGCTACGGCAAGGGCCAGCGCACCAGCGGAGCCGTCAAGCTCATCAAGGACCTCGACCAACCCATCGAGGGTAAAAACATCATCATCGTCGAGGACATCCTCGACACCGGGCTGACACTCGCCTTTCTGCGCAAACTGCTCCTCCAACACAAGCCCAAGGCTCTCAAAATTGCCGCTTTGCTCGACAAACCCTCGCGCCGTCTGGAAAAAATCGATGCCGACTACACCGGCTTCGTCATTCCCAACCACTTTGTCATTGGCTACGGCATGGACTATGCCGAGCGCTTCCGTAACGTACCTGACATCCGTCTCATGCCTCCCGATTTCCCCGAATGACGAATCGCATCCTAAAGTACGTCGCGAAAGGAGCTGCCAGTCATGATTACACCTGCGATTGAAGATGCCGCACTCGAGTCACAGCAGTCTAAATACGACGCGGCTGCCTTTGCCGCCGCAGCGCTCTCCAGCCGCCGCTCGCTTGCCGCCGTCATCGATCACACTCTGCTCAAGCCTGAGGCGTCCCGCACCCAGGTGCTCAAGCTCTGTACTGAAGCCGCAGAGCACGGCTTTGCCTGCGCCATGGTCAACCCCGCGTGGGTTGCGACCGCCTACGCCGCGCTCGCCGGAACCGGCATCCCCGTTGGTGTTGTCATCGGCTTCCCTTTGGGAGCAAGCCTTACCACCACCAAACGTGAAGAAGCCGAAGCCATACTACGGCTCGGCGCGCGCGAGCTTGACATGGTCCTCAACATCGGCCTGCTCAAGTCCAGTGAAAATGCGCTGGTCGAGGCCGACATACGCGGTGTGGTTCAGGTTGCCCGCGACTCCGGGGCCATCCTCAAAGTCATTCTCGAAACCTGCCTGCTCAGTCTGGAAGAAAAGCTGCTCGCCTCCGAGCTGGCCTGTTCCGCCGGAGCCGATTTCATCAAGACCAGCACCGGTTTCTCCACCGGCGGCGCAACTCCAGGGGACGTCTCGCTCATGCGCGGCGTGGTTGGCGCGCGCTGCGGTGTCAAAGCCTCTGGCGGAGTCCGCACCCTGGACGACGCACGCGCCATGCTCGAGGCCGGAGCCAGCCGTATCGGCGCCAGCGCCAGCGTTGCCATTATTGAAGCACTGGATTCGGCCGCCAAATAGCGCATGCGATTCCCGTGCAGCCTGCAAAATAGGAAGTAAGATTAGAATCACGAATTCCGATACGCTTTCCAGCGTTTCATGCAGTTGTCTGGACAGCAGATTCCCTGACACCCCGTGAGCGAAGAACCCAAACCAACTAGCGGTCACCACGAAGGATTCGAAGGCGACTACCGTCCTTCTGCGCCGGCGGGTGCGCCCCTGTCGGCAGGCACGCCACAAATTCGCATCGACCCTATTCAGATTCAGTTCCTCATCCGCCTTGCTGACACCCTCAACACTACGCTCGACTTCCAGACCCTCCTGAAGCGTACTGCCGACCTCGTCCGCGCCGTCATTGACTACCGTATTTTCGCCATCCTTCTGGTCAATGACCGTACCAACGACCTTCGCATGCGTTTCCAGATCGGCCACACAGCAGAAGTTGAACGCATGCGCATCAAGATGGGTCAGGGTATCGTCGGTCAGGTCGCGCAGGAGCGCCGCGCCATCCTCGTCAACGACGTCTCCAAAGCCGACAACTACATCAACGCCAATCCTCAGGTGCGGTCTGAGCTTGCCGTCCCACTCATCGTCAAGAACCGCCTCATCGGCGTCATCGACATCCAATCCGAGCAGCTTGATTACTTCAAGCCCGAGCACCAGCGGCTGCTTGAGCTCACTGCGTCGCGCATGGGGCAGGCCATCGAGAATGCCCGCCTTTATACCCGTGTTGCGCGCCAGGCACAGACCCTCGAAGTGCTCAACGAGATCAGCCGCGAACTGACCTCCATCCTCGACCCCGACGAGTTGCTCGTGCGCATCAGCCAGCTCCTGCGTCGCATCATCGACTTCCAGATGTTCTCCATCTGGCTCGTAGACGAGCATGAGGCCGTGCTGGAGAATCGCTTCGCTCTCCGTTTTGGCGAGCGCTTCCATCCCGAGAACACAATTCCACTTGACCGCGGCCTTGTCGGCGCGGCCATAGCCTCACACCGCCCCGTTCGTGTCTCCGACGTCCGCAAGGACTCGCGCTACATCATGATTAATCCGGAAGCCCGGTCGGAGATGGCTGTCCCTCTCATCTACAAGGGCAAAGTCATCGGCGTGCTCGACGTTGAGCACACCCGCTCACACTACTTCAATGAGGACCACGAGCGCGCACTTACCACCCTCGCCGCGCAAATCGCAATCTCCATTGAAAACGCCCGCCTGTACCAGAGAGTTACGCAGCAGGAGCAGCGCCTTGAGCAGGACCTCACCATGGCCCGCGAGGTCCAGCTGCGGCTCCTGCCGTCTGTCAAACCCAAGCATCAGCAGGCCGAGTTCTCCGCTCGCTTCATTCCCGCACGTACCATCGGCGGTGATCTCTACGACCTCATCCAATACGACCACCACCGCTCCGCCATCGCCCTCGGCGATGTCAGCGGCAAGGCCGCGCCTGCCGCGCTCTACGCGGCTCTGGTCAGCGGAATCATGCGCTCCGCCGCCAGCCAGTCGCTCTCGCCCTCAGACATGCTCAAGGCGCTCAACGACTCGCTGCAGGAACGCAAAGTAGACTCACAGTACGTCGTCATGCTCTATTCCGTCTGGAACGACGAGAACCGTACCTTGCAAATCGCCAACGCCGGAGCCAGTCAGCCTATCATCTGCCGCAGTGGCGAGGTCGAAACCGTTAAGGCTGAAGGCTTCCCTCTCGGACTCTTCCCCAACGTCGAGTATGAAGAGTTCTCGATCTCCACGCAGCCCGGCGACTCCATCATCTTCTTCAGCGACGGCATTACTGACGCCATGAACGACGCCGAAGAGATGTTCGGCGATGACCGCCTCAAGGCCGTTTTCAAAAAAACCCAACAGAAGTCTGCCTCAAAAATCGCCGACGCCATTCTCGCCGAGGTATCAAAATTCCAGGCAGGCCGCGAACACTTTGACGACGAGACGCTTGTCGTCCTCAAAGTGCTGTAGGCGAACAGGCGGGCGGGGCAACGGTTTAGCAGTAGCATCGGAGCGCCGCTCAGCGGTCGAATGGCAGCTCCGGCGACGGCGCCCAATAAGTAATACAAGCCGAACTTGTCCAGTCACCATCTTTCCATAGGCGAGCGGTTGGATATGGGTTCTCGATCCTGAAGACAAGGTAGGGGTCAATTTGCTCAGGCAACTGCTCCTTCAAACACACAGATCCCCCGTTCATGACTTTGGCTCCCCTGCCTCAAACGTTCGAAGTGGCTCTGCTTGCCTTGCGGCGAGTCCGCGATGGACTGCGGCAAGCTTTACGAGTCGCTCCATCGCACTTCATGGAGGCGGAGAGATTGGGCGAAGCCCTTTAGCTCCGCCTCGCCAACTTCGGAGAAGACGAATGGCTTACCGAGGCACAGCTCCCGTATCACATTCGAGGCTAGAATCTGTCCGGGCTGGGCGAAAGCGCAGACCCGCGCCGCGAGGTTGACCACGGTGCCGAATAGGTCCTTGTGGTCTGCTACTGGCTCGCCCGCACTCAGGCCGACGCGCACCTTGATTGGCTGGACGGCTGTGCCGGGCTTGCGCCCATCAAAGGCCCTCTGGATCGCCACCGCGCACTCGACTCCCCGGCAGACGGACGCGAACGAGGCAAGAATCCCATCTCCCGTGTGCTTGATCTCGGTGCCAGAATGGCCGTTTAAGGCTTCCCTGATTAAGGCGTCGTGTGTCTTGAGAACATCATGGAAACGTTGATCGCCCAGTTGGCACGTCAGGGTGGTCGACCCGGCTATATCCGTGAACATCACCACGCGGAAGCCGTCGTCCGTGGGATCGGTCCCCGAGTAGGTGGGCTTCTGAGCGCCCATAAAGGCTTCGACCTGATCCATCGTGACTTCGATCAGTTGATCGGCCACAAGGCCGTGCGCCTCTTTGTGGACTCTTATCGCCTCCATTATGCTGGGTGCTTCTACTAGGCAATAGACGCAGCCGCTCTCTTTGTTGAACCAGTATCGCGTATAGCGCACGTTGTACTTCGATTGGACCTGGAGGTCCATCGAGTGCGCCATTGCAATATCTTCCGGCTGTGCCGTCAAATTCCGATGCACATCCATATAGACTGGCATAACAACCTACCCCCTGCCCGCACCTTAAGAAGCATGCATGATGCTTTAGCCTTCAGCCGTTGTCGGATCGATGGTCGTTGCAATTTCGGAAATGCGATTTGCAGGGAAGCCGCCCAGAACTGCGTGTTCTTTGATGAGGTCCTCATTTGGTGCACGATAGATGCAGTAAATCTTCTCCATGGTCACGTAGCTTTGGATCCATTGAATCTCATATCCCAGCTTGCGCAACGCGCTACAGGATGTCTGCGATATGCTCCTCAACTCCTCACCGGTCAGATTCCCCGCGCCGGGGACTTCACGCTCAATCACGAACTTTGGCATTGCTCCTCCGTATGCAGATTTCCAACGCAATTCCGAATGTCATTCCTTTGTGCAGGTCACATTTGTGTTCCAGTCCACATACGCCCCAAGCGGGCTGTTCCGCCACGCCCATACATGCAGTTCGTAAAACGCCGGTATTCCGAATCTGTTCGGCGCATCAACGAACTGGAGTGTCTGGCCCTCAAGGATGGGTGGAACTCCATTGTGAGCGGCATCCCAAGTCGACTGGAAGACGATGAATTCGACGCCTACCAGCGTTAACTTACCTCCGGAAGGCTCATAGATCAGCGCCTGTGGATGTTTGGGATCAAGGGTGCCGTTGAGCAGCGATCCATTGACGTAATGAATGCCCATTGCGCCTTGGTCTGGTCCGGTTACGCACCCAAGAAACCGCGCATATCCATCTGCTGTGGCGACATTTACATTTGCATATTGACGCGTGTTCTCCTGGACAATCTGGATCAGTGTCTGTTGGCTGTCTGTGCTCGCTGTCTGAGCGGTGGCGAGCAATGGGCTGGTCGCGGCAACACTGCTTAGCAGCAGGAAAGGCAGAAGCATTCTGCTCGATTTCTGAATCCTCATGGCTCTATCCTCTGAATTCTTCAGAATTCCACCGTGCCTTCTGGACACGGATCAGGCGCAGAATGATCCCTGACAAAGCGATCCCGCAATCCTTGTCGCCTCCTTTGAAGATCAAAGTTTTCTCCTGCGGTAAGTAATTGCAATCACGATATCCAATAGACCTCCAAGGGTCAGCGAGGATAGGCGTATGATAGCTGTCAAAGTTGAGGTGTCCGTATGCCGACATCCACTTCTGCAGCTCGTGTTTTACGCTTCGACGCCTTCGAGCTGGATCTTCGCGCAGGTGAACTGCGCAAGGCGGGCGCCCGGCTACGGCTTCAGGGGCAGCCCATACAAGTGCTCGCAATTCTGCTGCAGTCCCCAGGCCGCCTGGTCACCCGCGAAGAACTACGGGCGCAATTGTGGCCGTCAGACACGTTCGTAGACTTCGACCACAGTTTGAACAACGCGATCCTGCGCATTCGGGAAGTCCTGGGTGACTCGGCAGGAACCCCTCGTTACATCGAAACTCTGCCCCGACGTGGTTACCGATTTATCGGACACGTCGAGGAACAGGCTACAGAGGCACCCGCACCACAACCCGACCCTCCCATCGCAATCCCAGCCCACGTGGGTGCTGGAAGAATCCGCCGATTCCTGGCCCCTTCATTCCTGCTGCCCTCCCTTTTGATTCTGGCTGCGGCCTGCGTGATTTGGCTGGCGCCAATACTCCACCGGGCAAACGCGGCGCCCATACACTCCATCGCCGTCCTTCCTTTCGATAACCTCTCCGGCGACCCTTCACAGAATTATCTGGCCGATGGCATGACCGACCAACTGATTACCGATCTCGCCCAGGTTGGCTCCCTTCGTGTCATCTCGCGCACGTCCGTCATGCATTACCGCAACACGAAAAAGACCTTGCCGGAGATCGCGCGCGAGCTGAACGTCGACAGCATTGTCGAAGGCTCGCTTACACGCTCGGGTGACCGGGTGCGGGTCACGGCGCAATTGCTTCGTGCAAACACCGACGAACATATCTGGGCTGAAAGTTACGAGCGCAATGTTGGTGACATACTTCAGCTGCAAAGCGATGTTGCACAGGCAATAGCTGAACAGGTACGCGCTGACCTGACTCCCCAGCAGATCGCGCATCTCCGCTTCGCGCCAACAGTGGATTCAGCTGCGTACGAAGACTATCTACGCGGTCGCTACCTCTTCACCAATGATTGGTATTCCGGGCCGCAGATGAAGACCGCTCGGAACTATTTCCTGGAGTCGATTCGCAAGGACCCCAATTTCGCGCCCGCCTACGCTGGAGTGGCGGATTCTTACCTCTACCTCGCATTCGACCGGGAGATATCTCCTGAGAGTGCGCATCAGTCTGCGCAACAGGCCCTCACCAGGGCGTTGCAGTTGGACCGTGATGTGGGCGAAGCCCATGAAGCGCTCGCGGTCATGCGGTGGAGGTATGAATGGGATTGGGCTGATGCCGAGCGGGAGTTTAGATACACTATCGCTCTTGCGCCAAGCTACGACTGCGCCCATGAAGATTACGCGGCCTTCCTCAGCTTCGCTGGGCGACGTGCCGAGGCTCTTGCTGAGATCACTAAAAGTCACGAGCTGAACCCCGATTTCAACCTCGATAGCGCCAAATCCGCGCTCTATTATCAACTGCGAGACTATAAGGCTCTCGTTGAAACTGGTCTGAGAAGAGTGTCGGCCGACCCGCATGACTGGATGGAATACTATTTTCTCGGCGTGGGCTACGAAGGTTTAGGACAACCGGCCCGGGCCATCCTCGAATACCAGAAGGCCGTCGAATTGTCAGGTGGTGATCAGGATGCCGACGCCGCGCTCGCGCACGCATACGCCGTAACCGGCCAAACATCGGAAGCGAAGAAAATTCTTGCTGACATGCTGTCGCGTGCAAAATCCTCCTATGTTTCCCCCTACATGATCGCAACCATCTACGCCGGACTCGGCGATAAAGACCAGGCGTTCGTGTTCCTCGAAAAGGCCTATCAGGAGAAATCCCCTGACTTCTCATGGTCATTCAAGTCCGACGTGCGTCTCGACAATCTCCGCTCCGACCCGCGCTTCCAATCGCTTTTGCAGCGCATACAATTACCCGCTCCATCCGATTCACAAAGTTGAGTTTTGCCCCACGTAAACAAATGCGTCTGGCCATGTGGGTTAGAACGTAATCGATGTCCCTGCATCAGCGCAGTGATCCTTTAGGATAGAAGCAACGCCTAAAGGAGACTCGCAAGTTGTCCCTGACTGAAACCTCGACCGAACGTATCATTACGCCTGCGCGCAACATCCTTGGCAGTCTGCGTCTGCCCGGAGACAAGAGCATCTCGCACCGTTACGCCCTGCTTGGCGGACTCGCCCACGGCACCACTCGCCTCACCAACTTCTCCACCGGAGCCGATTGCGCCAGCAGCCTTGCCTGCGTGGAAGCGCTCGGGGCGAAAGTTACCCGCTCAGCAGACGCCATCGAGATCGAGGGTGTCGCCGGCGCATTCCGCCCCACTGAAAAGCCCCTTGACTGCGGTAACTCCGGCTCGACCATGCGCATGCTCTCCGGCCTGCTCGCCCCGCAGCAAGGCAGCTTCACTCTCATCGGCGACGCGTCCCTCAGCCGCCGCCCCATGGAGCGTGTCCGCAAGCCGCTCGCACAAATGGGCGCTCACATCGATCTCACCGAGGGCCACGCACCCGTCACCATTCACGGCGCAAAGCTTAACTCCATCGACTACACCACGCCCGTGCCCAGCGCCCAGGTCAAGAGCGCCGTGCTTTTTGCCGGACTTCAGACCTCAGGCACCACCACAGTCCGCGAGGCCGTCCGTACCCGCGACCACAGCGAGCTTGCCCTGCGCGGCTTCGGCGCGGAAGTCACCCGCACCCTCGACTCTGTTTCAATCCAGGGTCTGCCGCAATTGCAGGCCATTCAAGCCGCCGTCCCCGGAGACATCTCCTCCGCCGCCTTCTTCCTCTGCGCCGCTGCGCTCTTTCCTGGGTCAAACCTTGTATTCGACTCGCTCGGCCTCAACCCCACACGTGCAACGCTCCTCGACGCGCTTACCGCGCTCGGCGCGCATATTGGCGTGCTCAATCTCGAAGAAAAGAACGGTGAACTGGTCGGCACAGTGCAAGTCAACGCGCCCCGCGACGGTCTCACCGGAACCACCGTCTCCGGAGCTCTCGCCGCGCAGCTCATCGACGAGCTGCCGGTGCTGGCCGCTATAGGCCCCTATACGAAGAACGGCATCCGCATCCGCGACGCGAAGGAACTGCGCGTAAAGGAGTCCGACCGCATTGCACTCGTCGCCGAAAACCTTCGCGCTATGGGCGCCGAAGTCATCGAGTTCGATGACGGTCTCGATGTCCCCGGCGGTCAGCAACTCCACGCTGCTGAAATCAACTCCGGCGGAGATCATCGCATTGCCATGGCCTTCTCCGTCGCCGCCCTGCGCGCCACCGGACAAACGCTCATCCGAGGAGCTGAATCCGCCGCCATTTCCTTCCCTGAGTTCTTCGGCCTGCTCGAACAGGTCATCGAGCGATAAGTCGCGGCACGGCAAAGAGCCCACACCTTCCGCTGTAGGTGTGGGCCATCCGCTTGCTGCGTTTCTAGTTCCCCGACACGCTCACCGGTACCGGAGCATTCTTCGGTGTAGCAATGTATCCGCTCACTGTGTTGTGGCCAATGCTGTTTACCACCAGTTCATAGAGATAATTGCCCTTGCCTGTATAGAATTGCACCGGCTCATTCAGCCCCCGGTCTTTTTTCTCAATCCTCTTGTCATCCGCAAACACGTACAGGGTATAGCGGCTATGCTTCGCATCGGCCTTCCGCAACTCCAGGCTCACTGTCGAAACTGCCTGCCTGTGCCCCCTGTGCAGCGTGAACTGGTAGTAGTTGCGGTCTCCCCGGTGCTTCAGGAAGTCCAGTTCCTTCTGGTTCGTCGCAATCAGGCCGCTATCGACCCCCAGATCGCCTTTCATACTTTGCATTTCTGCTTCGTCGGTTTTCAGCTCATTCTGAGTGTTCGTGAGGTCTGTCTTCACTCCACCCACATCGGTCTTCACACCTGAGACATCGCTAGACACCGAGGTTATCTTCTGCTGCGTTGCCTGATGCTCACTCTCAAAATGCCGCGCCGCAGCCTGTTGGCGGTTCAGCAGATCCTGCGCTTTCTGCTCTAGCTCCTTCTGCGTAATGCCCAGTGAGTGACCCAGCGTCTCGCTCGTTACTTTCAGTCGCGCATTGGTTTCGTCCAAAGCCGCAGCCAGCTTTTGGTTTTGTTCCTGCGCCTGAGCAAGCTGCATCTCCTCATGGGTCAGTCTGCCGGAGAGATAATACGTCCATCCCAGCCCCGCAATTGCAGCAACAGCCGCAAGGGCCAACAGCCCCAGGAACAACCCCGAAAAACTCCTCTGTTCGTTCGTACTACCTGTCTCGTCGCTCATTTTTCTGCTGTCCCCCTGGTTTCTGGTTGTCTGCCCGAGCTTATTGCATTTTTGCCAAATGTGTCAGCACAAAATTTCCGCGGTGCAGCCGTACCTGCCCCCCAGAGCGTCTTCGCTGCGCTGCATCAACATAGAATATAGACATGCCTAAGAAAGATATTGCTATCGCCGGCGCCGGAATTATCGGCCTCAGCGCCGCGCTCGACCTGGCCCTGGCCGGCGCGCAAGTTACCGTCTTCGAGCGCGGGCTCGCCATGCATGAGTCATCCTGGGCTGCTGCGGGAATGCTTGCCGCGGGCGACCCTGAGAATCCCGTCGAACTACGCGCCCTCTCCACGTTCAGCCTAGGCCTCTATCCTGACTTTCTCGCCTCGATTGAGCACCTCTCCGGTAAGACCATTCCTATCCTCAGTACGCAAACACTCCAGGGTGCATACTCACTTCCTCCGAACGCCCATCGCCTCAGCGCTGAGACCCTGCAGGCCCTTGCACCTGGCCTCCAGGAAGACGGCCTCAAGTTCTATCTCCTCGAAGAGAAGTGCTTCGACCCTCGCCTCCTCGGTGATGCACTCGTTCAGGCCGTCAAGGAGGCCGGAGTCACCCTTCTCGAACAGACCGCCGTCAATTCGATCGAATCTAGCGCCGAAATGGTTCATATTTATACGACGTCCGGCGAGTTTGCGGCAGATGATTTCATCAACGCTAGCGGAGCCTGGGCCTCCGATCTCTCCCCCATTCCCATTACACCGCGCAAGGGCCAGCTTCTTCTTGCCTGTCATCCTCATCTCTACGCAGACCAGCACCTTACCGCCGCCGTCCGCACGCCGCACCTCTATCTCATCCCTCGTGCCGAACAGCATGTGCTCATCGGCGCAACCGTTGAGGACGCTGGCTTTGACAAGCTGGTGGATCCAGCCATTATCCAATCCCTGCACGAAAAGGCGGCGGACCTGTGGCCACCCGCCCGCGATGCTCAGGTCGTCGATGCGTGGTCCGGGCTCCGCCCCGCTTCCCCCGACTCGCTCCCGGTCATCGGTTCGCTGGCTCCGCATCACTGGCTTGCCCTGGGCCATTTCCGTAACGGTATCCTGCTCGCCCCAGGCACCGCACGCCTGCTGCGCCAGCTGATCTTGAAGGAACGCCTCAGCGTGGACCTGCACCACTTTGCACCCGGGCGATTCAATCCAAAGCACGCCTGATTGTTCTCAGGCACGCTTTCTTCAGGACAGCGTCTACAGACCAGTGACGTGTCGCACTGCGCATGACAACGGCCTTCGCTCTACGCTATAAACAAGTGTTGGCCCTTTTTCCCACGCGAGAGCAATATGCAGGCTCTACGCAGGCGCCAGATGGGTGGGCTGCGGATTCAATCGCATGAACGGCAAGGTATTTAACAATCGGAGGAACAAAAACGAGTATGGCGACCGCGGTGGCTTCTAAAGGACTTGAAGGCATTGTTGCAACCAACTCCAGCATTTGCTGGATCGACGGCGATGCCGGTGTGCTTGCCTATCGTGGCATCGACATTCACGACCTAGCCTCCAAATCCAACTTCGAAGAGACCGCGTACCTCCTCTGGCATGGCAAGTTGCCCAATAAGGCAGAACTGGCTGACTTCTCCGCTCAACTCACTGCAGCCCGCAAGCTCCCGCCCCAGATCATCGACCTCCTTAAATCCTTCCCTAAACAGTCCACTCCCATGGAGGTGCTGCGTACCGCCGTCTCTGCTCTCAGTTTTTATGATCCCAATGAGAAGGCCGTTGACCACGCCTCCAACGTGCGAAAGGCGTTCGATCTTACGGCGCAGATCTCCATGCTGGTCGCAGCCTTTGATCGCATCCGTAAAGGCAAGGACGTCGTTGCGCCTGATCTCTCTCTTTCCCACGCTGGCAACTTTCTCTGGATGCTCAACGGCGTGAAGCCGTCAGAGACCGCGACTCGCGCCTTTGACGTGGCACTCATCCTTCACGCCGACCACGAGCTCAATGCCTCAACCTTTGCCGCCCGTGTCATCGCTGCGACTCTCTCTGATATTCACTCGGCGATCACCGGAGCCATAGGTGCCCTCAAGGGCCCGCTCCACGGCGGAGCCAACGAGGCCGTTATGCGTTTGCTCTACGCCATCGACAAGGAAGGCGCAGACCCCGTGGAATATGTCCGTCAGATGCTCGCGCAGAAGAAAAAGGTCTCCGGCTTCGGCCATCGCGTCTACCACACAGAGGACCCACGCGCCACGCACCTGCGGAAAATGTCCGAGGACCTCAGCCGCGCCTCCGGAACCACCAAGTGGTTCGATATGTCGCGCAAGATCGAGCTCTTCATCAACAGCGAAAAGAAGCTCAATGCCAACGTCGATTTCTACTCCGCATCCACATACACCACGCTCGGCATTGATCTTGACCTCTTCACGCCGATATTTGCCGTGAGCCGCATCGCCGGTTGGGCCGCTCACGTGATCGAGCAGCTTGATGATAACCGCCTCATCCGGCCCCGCGCGGAGTATGTAGGCCCGGTCTATCCCGCCAAATACATCCCGCTTGAAAACCGCTAAACGATAAAAACGGTGCCGGTCTCAGCGTACCGGCCCTCACTTTCGGATCATGGTGTTGATCTGCTGTTCACCGACCCGGATTGTCCGGTGGGCGTAGGCGCTGGACGGCAGAGTGGTTGTGTCTTAGCTCTGCATAGCCCATCTTGGGGAGTGGAAGGTAGGCAAATGTAGCCTGCCCCTGGGAGTTAGCGCACACTGCGCAGAAGCATCCGGCGCACATCATTACGAATCATTGCGCGGAAGCTCGCACAACCGCAGTTGCAACGCGGCTAAACCGGGACAAGGAAGTACGACTCGACCGCGTGTGCAATGGAGTCTGCATCGAGAACCGGCTGTCTCCCCTCGTACTTCGCCGCCCAGCATATCTGGCTGAGAATATCACGCGGATAGCAAGGCCGCAGAGGCTCTCTCACTGTCTCCCGTATGAAGGTTGCCAGGTTCTGAATGACCTCAGGCTCATAATCCAGGCCCTGCTCATCCGCAATCCGCCGGAAGATCTCGCAGAACTGCTCTTTGGATACCGCATCAATCTTGATCTTCGTCTGGATCCGTCGCAGATAGGCGTCCTCGAGAATATCCTGAGGATTCAAGTTGGTCGAAAATACAACCATCACCTCAAACGGAATCTCGATTGTCTTGCCTCCCGCCAGGGTAAGGAAGTCGATTCTGCGGTCCAGAGGTACAACCCACCGGTTCAGCATGGCCTCCGGATGCACTCGCTGCCGTCCGAAGTCGTCGATAATCAGCAGTCCGTTGTTCGCTTTCATCTGCAGCGGCCCCGCATAGTACTTCGCTACCGGGCTGAATTGCATCTCCAGCATTTCAATCGTCAGCTCGCCGCCCACCATCACTGATGGCCGCTTGCAAAGAACCCATCTGCCATCGCAAAGTGGCTGCCGTTCTACGCGCTTGTGCACCAGCGGATCATAGACCGTGATGACCTGCCCTTCCACTTCTACTGCATGCGGAATCCATACCTGATCTTCAGAAACCACCCGCGACAGCGTCTCTGCAATGGTGGTTTTCCCGGTGCCCGTCGGTCCATATAGAAAGACCGAAGACCCGGAATTCAGCGCGGTTCCAAGCTTCCACAGCGTTTTGTCATCCATCACCAAATGCGAGAATGCACGCTGCACACTCTCCGGCCTCACCTCTACATTGCGCACGCTCTGTTGCCGTACCTTTTCCGCGTAGCTCTGCATCGAAACAGGCGCTGGGCCGGAATACTGGCTCATCGTCAAGAGCTCAAGAGCTCTCGCACGCCCTTGCATGGTGATCGCAATCGTCGGAACATTCCCTACCAGGCCGGTCACCGCACACAGCAATTCCGCGCGCAACCGCTCGAAAATTTCTTCGACCACCTCGAAGCTCAGCCGCATCTGCTTCGATAGTTCAAAGAGCGAGAATGGACCTGTCAGATACAGGATCTTCAGCGCCAGCGCTTCCAGCTGCGCTTTACGAATGCCGGTTTCTTCAACGGAGCGTGGTTCGCGTGGTATACCGGCACTGCCCAAATGCCTGAGCGGTACGTTTGCACTCGAGGAAGGACTTACCATTTCAGTTAGCATAAATGTATGCCGAAATCCTCGCATAGATAACGCTTCAAGCGCTACCTAAACTAATTTACGCAAACCCCGGGGTATACTCCTGCATAATATTACCTTCGAGGAGTTCTGCAAACTCATTTCGAAGGCTCATTGCCGATCTGACTTATCAATGGCGTTAGCCGCGCACCGGTGTCGACTCTTCAGAGGCGTCCCTCAACAGCCTCGTCTCCATGAAGGATACCCCTTTCTCCGTTCGAATCAACACAAATTTGTAGTAAACCGCCGCCTTCCCCTGGGCCTTGACCCTTCATCCCCGCATAATTTCCGTCACAATGAATCGGGTAGACTTATACCATGCGACGCATTTATATGGACGCCAACGCCACCACGCCCCTTCTCCCAGAGGTGCTTGAGGCCATGCGCCCCTGGCTGCTGGAGAACTACGGTAACGCATCGTCCATTCATCAGCCCGGCCAGCAAGCCCGCGCCGCCGTCGAGCGTGCCCGCACCGGCGTTGCGCGCATGCTTAACTGCCGCGAGTCGGAGATCGTGTTCACCTCCGGCGGCACCGAAAGCGACAACCTTGCCATCTTCGGCCTCGTCGAGCCTGGCGATCATGTCATCACCTCATCCATCGAGCACCACGCTGTCCTCCATGCGGTCGAGCGGCTTGCCTTGCGGGGCATCGAGACCACCTTCCTGCCCGTGTCCTCAGATTGCCGCGTTGACCCCGACGATGTTCGTCGTGCTCTGCGCCCTAACACCCGTCTTATCAGCATCATGATGGCCAATAACGAGACCGGAGTCCTACAGCCCGTCGAGGAGATCGGACGCATTGCGCAGGAGGCCGACATCTGGTTCCATACCGACGCCGTCCAGGCGGCGGCCAAGATTCCTATCGACGTTCAGGTCATCGGTTGCGACCTCCTTAGCCTTTCCGGCCACAAGTTTCATGCCCCACAGGGCACAGGCGTACTCTACGTTCGCCGGGGAACCAAGCTTGAGCCACTCTTTTTCGGAGGCACCCATGAGCGCCAGCGGCGCGCCGGGACAGAAAACGTCCCCGGAATCGTCGGCCTCGGCAAAGCAGCAGAAATCGCCGTGCAATCGATTTCGGATGGCTCTCTTGACCGCCTCACAGACCTCCGTAACCAGTTGGAATCAGGGATTCTATCCGGAATAGAGAGCACCGGAGTCAATGCTGTGGCCCAGCCTCGCGTCCCCAATACTTCAAACCTTTACTTTAATAATCTTGAGGGAGAGGCTCTTGTCATTGCACTTGATCTCAAGGGAATCGCTGTCTCCGGCGGCTCCGCCTGCGCATCCGGTGCCAGCGAGCCGTCCCACGTGCTCACCGCAATGGGACTCGCTCCTCAACGCGCCCGCGCCAGTTTGCGCTTCAGCCTCACCAAGCTGAACACCCAGCAGGACATCACCGAAGCCCTCGAAATCATCCCGGCCGCGGTCAGCCGCCTCCGCGAGCTAGCCCCCATTAACGCCGGAACTCTCGGCTGACAAACTCGCGCCCGGCGGCAACGCCATTCATCCGCTTCGCGGCCGCCTACCTGTCATACTGGTAACGTGTCATCCGCACTCAACAATACGATCGCTGTCGCCATGTCCGGCGGAGTCGATTCCTCGACCGTCGCGGCCATGCTCAAGGACCAGGGCTACGACCTCGTCGGGCTCACCCTCCAGCTCTGGAACCAGCGACGCCTGGCCGGCCGTCACGGCATGCCGGAGCAGGTGCAGGGCCGTTGCTGCTCCATTGATGACGTGTATGACGCCCGCCGTGTGGCCGAGACCCTCGGCATCCCCTACTACGTCGTCAACGAGCAGGAGCGCTTTGAGCGCGATGTCGTCCGGCCCTTTGTCTCCGAATATCTTGCCGGACGCACCCCGATTCCCTGCTCGCTGTGCAACAACCACCTCAAGTTCGATCAGCTCCTCATGCGTGCCCGTCAGATCGGCGCAGACCGTATCGCCACCGGCCATTACGCCCGCAACGAGTATGACCCTCTGCGCGACCGCTGGATACTCAGCCGTCCCGCAGACGCCTCCAAGGACCAAACCTACTTTCTGTTTGGCCTCACCCAGGAGCAGCTCTCCCGCACCCTCTTCCCACTGGGCAACTACTGCAAGCCCGATGTCCGGCTCATCGCCGCAGACCACGGCCTTGCCCTTGCCGCCAAGCCTGACTCGCAGGAGATTTGCTTCATACCAGGCGGCGACTACAAGCAATTCATCGATGCCTATCTTGAGGAGCAGGGCGAGGCCATCCCGGACACCGCCGGCGAACTGGTAAGTACCTCAGGTGAAGTCA